>CAJBLW010000476.1 GCA_903953985.1 uncultured Burkholderiales bacterium | reverse complement strand
TTCGCACGCTTTTGACTCGCGATGCCCAAAACGTCGCCATAGGCTGCTTCTGGGATCCGATGGTGGCTAGTGTGTGCGAGCAGGCTGGTGTAGGCGCCAGGCTGCCAGTTCGGTTGGGCGGCAAGAGTGGCCCAGCATCGGGAGAACCCATCGACCTGCATGTGGAGGTCATGGCCATCCAACCGCAACACAGCCAAGCCGCCTTAGGCTTGCGGCGCTCTCTGGGGCTGTCGGTATGGTTGCGCGCTAGGCAAGGAACCGGCTGCATCGATATCGTGGTCATATCGATCCGCGCGCAGACCTTTGATCCCGATGCCTTCACAGGGCTGGGCATCGAGCTATCGTCCAAGCGCCTCGTCGTTGTCAAGTCCAGCAGCCACTACGAAGCCGGATTTGCTGCGGTAGCAAAGCAGATGTGGTCCGTGAGCACGCCAGGCGCGCTGCAACTCGCCTTCGAGCATCTAACCTATACCCAGCGCGACGGAGACTTCTTTCCCCGCATCGACGACCCTTGGGCCGTGCGCGGCGAGCCTGCAGCCCAGTTGTTTGATCGGTCAACCCGTGGCTGGACGTCGTCGCCATGAACCGAACCGAGGCCCGTCCACTTGACTCGCTGGATCCTCGGTTGGCTCGGATCTGCGACGCGCACCTGGGAGCGTTGCGCGTACCGGGCGCGTCGGTCGCGCTGGTGGTCAATGACCGCTGTTATCACTTGGCCTGGGGCCACAAGTCGGTGGGGGTTAACGACCCGGTTACCCTGAACACAGGCTTCGACATTGGCTCTGGCAGCAAGTCCTTTGTTTCGGCCACGGTGGCTTCCTTGGTTGCCGACGGGCTGGTGAACTGGGATGATCCTGTGGTGAGGCACGTGCCTGAGTTTGAGTTGTATGACCCCTGGGTCACGCAGCAGGCGTCGTTTCGAGACCTGTGCGGCAACAGGCTGGGACTTCCTCGTGCGGGCTTGATGGAAGCCGGTCTTTCCCCGTCCTACCCCGCCGAATATGTTTTTCCGCGCCTGCGCCACACCGCACCCATCGCACCATTTCGCAGTCGCTTCACCTATGTCAACGCCGGTCATACCGCAGCTGCCGTTGCGGTTGGTCGCATTACCGGCCTTGGCTTTCTGGCCACTTTGCGTCAGCGCATTCTCTCCCCCTTGGGAATGAACAACACATCTGGGGGATTTGAAGCGCGCTCGGCGCTTGCCGACCAAGCTGGCTGGCATGCGCATGTTCAAGGTCGGCCAGTGGCGATTGAATCGTTGTTCACGGATCAGTTCTTAGGCGCTGGGGGGATGGTGGTTTCTGGAGCAGACGCCCTGCAGTGGCTTCGGCTTCATCTGGGTGGTGGTCTCGTCAATGGTGTTCAGGTCGTCGAACGTAAGGCGCTACTCGAAACTCACACGCCACAGGTCGTTGCTCGGCCCGGTTCTGACATCCTGAGCCTGTTCTGCCCAGATGCACACATGGCCTCCTATGGTCTGGGCTGGGCGGTGTCTGACCTTCAAGGTCATCCGTTGGTTTGCCACTCGGGTGCCATCTTTGGCGCGACTTCGATGACCCTGCTCTTGCCTAGCGACGGCATCGGAATTGCGGTGTACGCCAATTCGGCCGCGCCAGTGACCACCCCGCTGGCCTATGCACTTGCCTCGGTTTTGCTAAACCTGCCTCCGCGCGACTGGGCCGCTTGGTATGAGAGCGCGACTTTGCGGGCCCTAGGCCAAACAACTCACGAGGCCGCAGCCCTCGCCGATACTGCTCTTCAGACCGACCACCCCTTAGACCTAACACCCTTTGTGGGGCGCTTTGAACACCCAGCCGACGGAGAGTTGCTTCTTTCCGCAACAGAAGGGGGGCTCATGGGCCATGTGCCCCAAGGTTACCGCATGGGTTTTCGCGCCGTGCATATGCTTAAAGCGGACGAACAAGTGTTTCGCGTGTTGTTCGAACACACAGAACGTCAGTCGGCACCACCTGGCGAGCTGCGTTTCACCATCGCAAACGGCTACGCTGTGCGCGTTCTCTTTAGCTTCGGCGTGGGCTCCCGCGAGTTCACACGAAGTAACCGCAACTGACTCTTTTCTCAGGATTCATCATGCCATCAAATCCCTTCCCACTTTCCCCAGTGAACTCACTTCGCCGCGAATTACTCCGGCGCTCGGCCGCGTTGTCTTTGCTCCCGGCCACCATATCGACGTCGTGGGCTCAAACCTACCCATCGCGCACGCTCACCATCGTAAATCCCTATGCTGCCGGCGCGGGTGTCGACCCCGTGGCTCGCATGGTTGCGCAGAGGCTTGGTGAACGCTTGGGGCAGGCGGTGATCGTCGAGAACCGCATCGGCGCTTCTGGCATGATCGGAGCCGGTTCGGTAGCTACTGCGGCAGCCGACGGCTACACTTTGCTGATCTCGGCGTCAAACGACATGGCCATTAACCAGCACCTGTACAAAAACATTAAGTACAAAGCCGAACGAGACTTCGCACCAATCACCCAGCTTGTCCAGTTGCCCATGGTGATGGTGGTGCACCCCAGCGTGCCCGCCAAGACGGTGCAGGAGTTCGTTGCTCTGGCGCGAGCCAAGCCTGGCAGCCTAAGCTACGGGACGCCTGGCAACGGTTCGCTGCAGCACCTTATCGGTGCTCGCTTACAGAGCCTAACCGGCATCGAGATGCTGCACGTGCCTTACAAGGATAGGTTGATGATGGACATGCTGGCAGGACGCATAAACGCTTCCTTCGCGGGTGCCCACGTCATGGCGCCGCATGTTAAGGCAGGCAACTTGCGCGCTTTGTTCATCACGGGCACACAGCGATCTCCGGTCTACCCCGAATTGCCCACCGTTGCCGAACTGGGTATGCCCGGCCTGACCATCACGCAGTGGTTTGGTGCGTATGCTCCAGCCGGGACACCAGCGGCCGTGGTGAGCCGTCTCAACCGGGAAATGGTAGCCATCATCCAATCGCCCGATGTTAGGAAGATCTTGCTTGACCAAGGTGCTGAGCCCGTGGGCAGCAGCCCCGAAGCTTTCGCTCAATTCTTAAAGGCTGAGATCTCCAGATTCGACGAACTTGTGCGCGTGTCAGGCGCAACGGTGGAGCAATAAGACGTTGATGCCTTCAAATGACTCGCAGGTTGCCATGCCCGCTCATACAAAACACGCTGCCGCTGCACTTTTGCTACCCTGGGTGGGTCCTTATGGGGGCTTGCCGCCACTGGCTGATGTTAGTCCTGCCGACATTGAAGAGGCCATCTGTGCTGCGATTGAAATGAAGCGTTCCGAAGTGCAAAGCATTGCATCGGTCAGCGAACCGCCTACTTTTCAGAATACAGCAGAGGCCCTTGAAGATTGCGGTTTTGCACTGCGCCAAGTCCAATGCGTACTTCAGGTGTATGCCAACGGCCTGAGCTTGGGAGATATGCCGACAGTGGCACAGCGCCTCGCCCCTCTTTTGGCAGCACTGGACGATGAGATTTCGCACAACGAAAATTTGTACACGAGGCTGACCGCCGTGTGGGGCAGTCGCCATTCATCGGGCCTGTCGGCCGAGCAACAAAGACTGGTGGAGGTTTTGCTCACCCGGATGCAGCGCCGTGGTGCAGGGCTTACGCCTGCGGCCAAGGCCCGCGTGGCCGAGATCAATGCTCGTCTGGCTAACCTGTCTACCCGTTACAACCAAAATCTGATTCAGGAGTCGGG
>CAJBLW010000475.1 GCA_903953985.1 uncultured Burkholderiales bacterium | reverse complement strand
GCTTCACCGTGAAGGTGGACCGCAAGAAGGTGGGCCTCAATTTGATGGTGATGGCCGAGATCAACCTGGCCCAGCACACTGACAAAACCGTGGCCGAATTCGAGGCGGCGGTGCAGGCCACACCACACATTGTGCGCTGCTACTCCACCACCGGCCAGTCCGACTATGTGCTGATGATCATGGCCACCGACATTGAGCAGTACGAGCAGTTTTTGATGCGCACTTTGTTCAAGTTGCCTGCGGTGGCGCATGTGCGCTCTAGCATCGTGTTGCGCGAGGTCAAGCAGGGTACGGGCTTGCCCCTGTGATCACAGCACCCGGTAAAAACTCAAATACACGCCGTCTGGCGTACGCCGCCCGGTGCCGATGAACTGGCTTTCGCTCAGCCAAGCCCATTGGGACGCGGTCGCTTCCAGCTTGGGCTGGCAGCGGAAATAGATTTCGTCGGGGTTGACCGGTTGGCCGTTCATGATGCGCTGGGAATTCTCCAGCGAGGCCACACGCAGCGCGGTGTTTTGCACAAACACGCGGCAGCCGTCATCCAGTTCGATCACATAGCGGGCGTCCAGGTGCGCCTGCGTGCCGCCGCCCAAAATCAGCTGAAAGTCCGCGCCGCCCGCCATCACTTTGCCATTCAAGCGGGAGCCGGTCACGGTGCCGCCCGTGATCGGGATCATGCGGCGCAGGCCCGCGGGTGTGTGGCCGACTTCCACAGGGGGGGCGATGGTCACGGCCAGGTCGCAAACATGCTCAAGTGCGGGTGGGGGCAAGGTCATGGCAGATCTTCCAAACAAGGGGAATGCGCAGTTTAAGGCGCAGCGCCTGGCAAGCTGTCACGCGGGATCGGACGGAGTTTTTGTGCTGCCCATCCAGGCCGTCAACGATGAACGCATGGCCTCTTCCACCGACATGTCCAGCACCTGCACCCATTCGCGTGGCACAAACACGGTGTAGCCGCCGATCATGTAGCCCATGGGCAGGTAGACCGCCACGTTTTGGCGGGTCTGCGCATCCAACGGCAGCTCGCTCAGGTTCTGGCGCGTGACCAGGCCGATGATGGACAGCTCGCTGTCCGGTTTTTTCAACAGCACCACCTGCTGCGCATCGCGCTCGTGTGGTGAAAAGTAATCGGCAAAACTTTTGAGCGAGGAGTAAATGCTTTTGACCAGCGGCAAGTTGGTGAAGGGCAGCTCCACCCAGCTGAGCATGCGGGTCATGAAGGGCTGCGAGACCAGAAAACCCAGCACCAAAATCAATACCGTGCCCAGCACGATGCCCAGACCCGGCAGATAGAATTCGCCCGTGAATGGGCGCAACACGCGCATGGCCGAGCCCTCCACCCAGATGACAAACAGGTAGAGCACGTAAACCGTCAGGCCGACAGGCAAAAAGCTGATCAGACCGCGAAAAAAATAGGCGTAAAGGCGTTTCATGCGACCGATTGTGACCGTGCGGCAAAGGGCTGGGAGGGACGGGGAAAAGTGCAATGGAGGACCGGTCTGCCGAAGTCGCTGTGGAGCCCCTGCAAAAGATGTAACAGTGCCTTGACCCCCATCGCCCGGTGGGCGTAAAGTGGCATCGCTGACATCGGGAAACCGATCGAAGCATCCTCTGGGGTGCATTCATGCACCCCGCCCACCAGAACGATGAAGCTTCTTTTGGGCAACCCCTGGGACGATCCTCTCGTGACGACCCATCGGCCCGACCGGCTCGCCGGTCGGGCTTGTCATTTTGGGGCTGCGCTGGTGTCAGTCCAGACTCAGACCGATCTTGCGCGCCACCGCGCCCCACTTGGCAAAGTCCTTGGTCACTTTGACGACCGCCTGCTCCGGCGTGCTGCCGATCACGATCTGGTCGGATGCCTTAAGCCGTTCGGTGGCCTCTGGGTTGCGCAGCGCGTCGACCACCGCTTGGCGGAACTTGGCCACGATGTCATCGGGCACTTGTTTGGGGGCCATCAAAATCAGGCTGAAGTCGGCCTCATAGCCTTTCACCCCGGCTTCGTCCATGGTGGGCACTTCGGGCAAGGAGGGCGAGCGCGCATGGCCTGACACCGCCAGCGCTGTCAACTTGCCCGAGCGCACATGCGGCAGCACCGTGGGCCCGGCCAGCAAACCGCATGGCACCTGATTGGCCAGCACGTCCTGCATCGCGGGGGCCGGGCCTTTGTAGGGGATGTGCGTCATCTGCATACCCGTCATGCTCAGCAGCAATTCGGTGGACAAGTGCCCCGGCACACCCGCGCCGCCCGAGGCATAGCTCAAGGGCATGGTTTTGGATTTGGCGATCAGCTCGGACACTGTTTTGACACCCAGCGAAGGGTTGCACACCAGGGTTTGGCTGAACGAAGACAGCACGCTGATGGGCTTCAAGTCGTCAAGCTTGAAGGGCATGGATTTGTAGACATGCGGGTTGACGGTGAGCAGCGTGTCGGTCGCGAACAAAAAGGTGTAGCCATCGGGCGCGGCACGCGTCACGCTGGCCGCACCGATGTTGCCACCGGCCCCGGGCTGGTTCTCGATCACGACGGGTTGCTTGAGGCTGGCCTGGATTTTTTCGGTCGCTGTGCGCATGACCAGGTCACTGGGCCCACCGGGCGGGAACGGAATGACGACTTTGATGGGGCGCTGCGGCCAGGCTTGGGCCAGGGC
>CAJBLW010000474.1 GCA_903953985.1 uncultured Burkholderiales bacterium | reverse complement strand
CGGTGGCCGTAATTGTCAAACATATCAAAGCTGGCGCAAGCGGGCGACATCAAGACCGCGTCGCCGCGGCGGGCCATGGCAGCAGCTCGTTCGACCGCGTCATGCATGTCGGTCGCGTCATGCATCGGCACGTCCGTGCCTTGCAGCGCTTCGCGGATGACCGGCGCATCGCGGCCGATCAGGATCACGCCCCGGGCAAAGCGTTTGACGGGTTCGGCCAAGGGCGTGAAGTCCTGGCCCTTGCCTTCGCCACCCAAAATGATCACCACTCGGCGATCTGCACCCAAGCCTTGCAAGGCGGCCACGGTGGCACCCACGTTAGTGCCCTTGCTGTCGTCAAAAAATTCCACTGCATGGATGATCGCCACCGGCTCGACGCGATGCGGCTCGCCCCGGTATTCGCGCAGGCCGTAAAGCATGGGCCCCAGGGCGCAACCTGCACTGCTGGCCAGCGCCAAAGCGGCAAGTGCATTGACCGCGTTGTGTCGACCTCGGATGCGCAAAGCATCGGCAGGTATCAGGCGCTGGATGTGCAACTCTTCTTCAGCATCCTTGCGGCGGCGGCGTGTTTCATCGGCCTCCAAGGCGCGCACCAACCAGGTCATGCCGTGCGTCACTTCAATGCCGAAGTCCCCTGGGCGTTGGGGCATATCACCACCAAAATGCACGCAAACACGCTCAACAGGTTTTTGCAACTTCACGCGCACAGGTTCGGGCCGCATGGCCATGACCTTCGGGTCTTCGCGGTTGAGCACCATCAGGGCCTGATCTCCAAAAATACGGGCCTTGGCCGCCGCATAGTCGGACATGTTGCCGTGCCAGTCCAGGTGGTCTTGCGAGATGTTGAGCACTGTGGCGGCCGTGGGTTCAAAGCCCTCGCTGCTGTCGAGTTGGAAGCTCGACAGCTCCAGCACCCAGACCTGAGGCATCGCTTGGGCCATGGGGTTTAGCCTGGCCGGGGGGACGCACTGAGGCCAATCAGACTCGGCCTGATCCTCCTGGCTGGACAGCGTGGAATCTGGATGTGCCAACTCGTTCGAAAGTTGATCTTCCGGCTGAATTGAAATGTCCGCATCCCGAACT
Source organism: uncultured Burkholderiales bacterium (assembly GCA_903953985.1). Taxonomy (GTDB): domain Bacteria; phylum Pseudomonadota; class Gammaproteobacteria; order Burkholderiales; family Burkholderiaceae_C; genus Limnohabitans_A. The sequence continues at coordinate 842 of CAJBLW010000474.1, read as the reverse complement.
GCCGAAACCGATGGCTGCACGCTGGCCCCATCTTCGTTGTTCATCTCTGCTGCTGCGCGTTCGGCAGCCTCTTGCTTGACCTTTGCCTGCGCCTGCACCTTGGCTTGGGCCAAGGTGTCGAGCAACGTGGGGCCAATATTGCCCGCCACTTTCACGGTTTTTCCTGCACGCGCAACCAACTGTCCGGTGAGCGTTGTCACCGTGGTCTTGCCATTGGTTCCGGTGATCGCCAGCACCTGTGGGGCGTAGCCAAAGTGTGTTTTCAAATCTTGCAAACCTGCTGCAAACAGACTCAGCTCGCCGCCTTGCCACAAGCCCATGACGTGGGCCGCATTCACCACCGGCGCGACCACGTCAGGGGCCAGGCCCGGGCTGCGGAACACGGCACGCACCGACGTGCCTTCCACCAGACTGGCCACAAAAGGCCCCGCCACAAAATGCACGCCAGGCCACTCGGCCTGCAAAGCGGCCAACTGGGGCGGCGTGTCGCGGGTGTCGGCCACGGTCACGTCAGCCCCGGCCTGCGCGCACCAACGGGCCATGGCCAAGCCCGATGCACCCAAACCGAGAATCAGAACGTGTTGACCTTGTAGCTGCATGGCTTACCTGAGCTTCAGGGTCGACAAGCCGACCAGGCAAAGCAGCATGGTGATGATCCAGAAGCGCACCACAACCTGCGTTTCTTTCCAGCCGCTTTTTTCAAAATGGTGGTGCAAAGGAGCCATCTTAAGAATGCGACGACCTGCGCCATATTTTTTCTTGGTGTACTTGAAATAAGTCACTTGCGCCATCACCGACAAAGCCTCGACCACGAAAATGCCACCCATGATGGCCAGCACGAT
>CAJBLW010000473.1 GCA_903953985.1 uncultured Burkholderiales bacterium | reverse complement strand
CCTTCACCTCGCATTTCTACGGCGCTCGGCGCAGTGTCGGCTACGTGCCTTTCAACTCAGAGTCCTTGGTGACGGGCAAGTTGTTCGAAGACATTCGCGAGTCTGTTTATGACCAGGCTGATCCTGAAAAATACGACTGCATTGTGATCATCAATTTGTGCGTTCCAACTGCCAGTGGCGTGCCCTTGCAGTTGCTGCCCAAAGAGATCAATGGTGTCCGCATCATCGGTGTCGATGTGCCAGGTTTTGGCGTGCCGACACACGCAGAAGCCAAAGATGTTTTGGCCGGTGCCATGCTGAAATATGCGCGCGAAGAAATTGTGGCAGGCCCCGTTCAAGCGCCTCGCACAGGCCGATCGGACAAACCGACTATCACCATGATTGGTGAGATGTTCCCCGCTGACCCCATGATCATTGGCCGCATGCTCGAGCCTATGGGTCTTGCCGCTGGCCCTGTAGTGCCCACACGCGAATGGCGCGAACTTTATGCGGCACTCGATTGCGCAGCGGTTGCCGCCATACACCCTTTTTACACCGCGAGCATCCGTGAATTTGAAACTGCGGGGCGGCCCATTGTGGGATCAGCCCCAGTCGGCCACGACGGTACAGAAGCTTGGTTACAAGCCATTGGCAATTCGGCCAATGTGCCACAAGCCAAAATCGACATGGTCAAAAACATCATGTTGGCTGCCATCAAAGCCGGCTTGGCCAAGTCACCCATCAAAGGTCGCATCACCCTTAGTGGCTATGAAGGGTCTGAGTTGTTGGTGGCACGTTTGCTGGTGGAGAGTGGTGCTGATTTGCGCTACGTTGGCACAGCCTGTCCAAAAACGCCCTGGAGTGCTGCTGACTGTGAATGGTTGCAAGCACATGGTGTGCACGTTCAATACCGTGCATCGCTTGAACAAGACTTGGCTGCCATGCACGAGTGGAAGCCCGATTTGGCCATTGGCACCACACCTGTGGTTCAGGCGGCCAAAGAGCTCAGCATTCCGGGCCTGTATTTCACCAACCTCATTTCTGCTCGCCCCTTGATGGGTCCCGCTGGCGCGGGATCTTTGGCACAAGTGATCAATAGCGCGATTGCCAACAAATCGCGCTTCGATGAAATGAAAGCTTTCTTTGGCGACACCGGCACCGGCCATGCAGCAGGTGTTTGGGAAGCCTCTCATGGTGTGCCTCAAAACCGCCCTGAGTTTGAAGCCGAAACGCGCAGACAGCTTGAAAAGTTGGCTAAAAAACGCAAAGCGGAGGCCATGATCTGATGCTAGTTCTTGACCACGATCGCGCGGGTGGCTATTGGGGAGCGGTGTATGTGTTCACCGCCATCAAAGGCTTGCAAGTTGTCATTGACGGCCCCGTGGGCTGCGAGAATTTGCCTGTGACATCGGTGCTGCATTACACCGATGCCCTGCCACCGCATGAGCTGCCGATTGTGGTGACCGGTTTGGCGGAAGAACAATTGGGTCGCGAAGGCACCGAAGGCGCCATGCGCCGCGCGCACGCCACACTGAACCCCGATCTGCCTTCTGTGGTGGTCACGGGCTCGATTGCAGAAATGATCGGTGGCGGCGTCACGCCCGAGGGCACCAACCTGCAACGCTTCTTGCCGCGTACCATCGATGAAGACCAATGGCAATG
>CAJBLW010000472.1 GCA_903953985.1 uncultured Burkholderiales bacterium | reverse complement strand
TGGTTTTCTTCTTCGAAGTCGAACAAGGCGCGAGATGAAATTGCCACAACCAACTGGCCTTCAAGCGTGACGGGCATTTCGTTCTCCTGATCAAGTTCAAACGGACATTCACCTGAAGGCCCTTGGGTCAAGCATAGCCTTTCATGAAGGCAGGGTGCGCGCAGTGATCAGCACAGGGACAAAATGCCTGTCGGTATTACGGACAACATGGCCTGCTCAGAGGGCTTTGGTGCAAAATGTTTCACTTGATGATGCACAGGAGCCCGTATGAACAGAATTACTTTGGAGCCAGGAAAACGTGGCGGACGACCTTGCGTTCGTGGTTTGCGCATTTCCGTGTATGACGTGCTTTCGATGCTTTCCAACGGCATGACAACGCAAGACATTCTGGAAGACTTTCCTGAGCTTGAGGCGCAGGATATTTCGGCAGTGCTGGCCTTTGCTGCCGATCGCGAGCACAAGGTACATGCGCTTGCTGTGTCATGAAGCTGTTGCTTGACGAAAACTTGTCGCGCAGATTGGTGCCCTTTTTGCAGCACGACTTTGCGGGTTCATCACAGGTGGTTTTAGAGGGGTTGGCGTCATGTTCGGATACGGAACTGTGGAATTTTGCCAAGGCGCAAGGTTTTGTGATTGTGACGCGCGATGCCGATTTTGAGGAGTTGTCTTTGGTCTGGGGTGCACCGCCGCAGGTGATTTGGCTGAAAACCCAAAACCTCAACCGAGCTGCAACGCTCAAAATTTTGCTGGAGAACAAATTGCAGATTCAGGAGTCCCTTTTGACCCATGGCATGGCGTGCATCGAATTGTCATGATGTCCATCAGGCCATTCACGGCCACCCCACCCGCGCTCACTTAACAAACTGGTTGAGCTGCATGATCGGCATCAGCACCGCCAACACAATCAGCATGACCATGCCGCCCATGGCGACGATCAGCAAGGGCTCCAGCACGGTGGCCAAGGCCATGGCGCGGCGCTGCACTTCTCCTGACATTTGCTGGGCCGCACGTTGCAGCATCACCGGCAGTTGGCCGGTTTGTTCGCCCAGCCGTGCAAACATGGACAGCAGGCCCGGAAAGCGGGCGTTTTGTGCCAGCGCGGTGCCCAACGGCGCGCCTTCGCGCACGCGCACCAGGGCTTCGAGGGCGTCGGCGCGCAGGGCTTGGTTGGACAAGGTGTCGGCCGCCGCCTGCAGGGCTTTGAGGATGGGCACGCCAGCGGCCGTGAGCATGGCCAGCGTGGAGGCAAAGCGGGCACTGTTGTAGCCCCGCGCCAGCCGGCCGATCAGGGGCAGGCGCAGCCAAGCGGCGTCAAAGCGCAGGCGCAGCGCCGCTTGGCGCATGGCCAACCGAAAAGCCAGCACGCCGCCCGCCAATAGCAACAGCAGAAACCAGCCCCAGTTGCGCACAAAGTCGCTGATGGCCAGCATGGCGACGGTCAGGCCCGGCAACTGCCGTTTGGTGCCCGCAAACACACCGGCCACTTGCGGCACCACCGAGGTGACCAGAAAAATCACAATCGCCAGCGCCACCAGGCTGACGATGGCCGGGTACAGCGAGGCCGACAGCAGTTTGGCGCGCAGCACTTGCTGGTCTTCCAGGTCATTGGCCTGTTGGTTGAGCACATCCGACAAGTGGCCGCTGTGCTCGCCCGATGAGATCACGGCGCGGTCGATGGCGGGAAACTCTTTTGGAAATTGCGCCAGC
>CAJBLW010000471.1 GCA_903953985.1 uncultured Burkholderiales bacterium | reverse complement strand
TTGGCACGCCGCACACCGACCGCAGCACCACAGGCCCCACGCACATCTTCAACCTGGGCCACGGCATCAGCCAATTCACCCCGCCCGAGCATGTGACGGCGCTGGTCGAGGCGGTGCACCAGCATTCCCGCCAGATGCGCCACGCCGCTTAACTGAGCACTGGGCGTCTCAGGGCCGTTGGGTTTTGATTTCCAGATCCAAGCCGGTTGCGCCCACTTTGACAGGGCCCAAGCTGCCCTCCCAATCACCCGACTGCGGGATCGCATTGCCCGACTTCGAAATCCGGGCCTTCACAAGCACCTGACTGACACCAGAGAGCTTGCGATCAGGCAGCATCGCGCTGCTGTCGTCGAGGGTGAAGCTCAAAGGCAATTGGGCCACGGTGGTCTTCAACAGCGCCAGCGGCATCCGCTCGCCATTGGCGGGCACGGCATAGACAAACACCACATCCGTAGGGCTGGTTTGGCTTTTTAATGCCGATGACAGACGCACTTGCCCCAAGACACTCAGCCCCGATGCAGCGCCCCCTGCAGCAGAGGCTACGGCAGCTGCTGGCGTCGCTCCGGAAGCAGCGTTTCCTGACGCAGGCGCCGACGGCGCTCCTTGCGCAGGCGGGTTAGAGGATGGGCTGGCTGGGTTTTTCAGTTTGGCTTGAACGGTCGACATGGCTTCGATCAAGTTCGGCACATCGGGGTGATCTGCTGATAGACGAAGCCGAGCACGCTGCCAAAATTCAAGGGCATCGGCATAGCGGTTGTTTGCATAAGAAGCGCTGCCAGCCAACAACAATGCGGCATAGTTTTGGGGATCACGCTGCAAGACTTCGCGAATCACGCGCCAAGGCTCTCCATCAAATCGGCCTTGGTTCTTGGCCGCCAACACCTCGGCCCGCGCCAAAATCAGCTCGTCGTCTGCATTGAGTTTCAACGCACGGTCAAAGGCTGACAAAGCCGCATCCAGGTTGCCCATGCTGCGGTGAGTCCGCCCCAGCAAGACCCAGCCTTCGAGGTTGTTCGGATCAGCTTGGAGTTTGCTCGCCAAATTCTCTACGATTTGGTCGAGATTTGGGGGCGCTGCCTGCTCAGTCGCTGCTTCGGCCGACGCTGACGCGGGCGGCATCGGACTTATAGCTTCAGGAGCACCCAGCCAGATGTACAAGCCCAAAGCCGAAATGGGAAAGACCAAAGCGATCACCACCGCTGTGCGCCATGATTGCGCTTGGGTGATGAGCTGTGGCTCGTCTTCAACCGCCGTGTCTTGCAGCAAGCGCACACTCAGTTCATCGCGTGACTGTTGCCACTCGGCATCACTGAGGTGGCCGTTGGCGTGTTCACGGTCCAGGTCCAGAATTTGCTCTCGATAAACCTTGACGTTGGCTTGCGACTGGCTTGCCGAAGTGACCACTGGGCCCTGACGCAACAAGACCCACACCACCACACCCGCCACACACAGCGCCATGCCCAGCGTGACGGCCAGAAACATCAGCAGTTCAGTCATGGCGACTCTCCGTTTTTCAACAAGACACGAACTTGGTCGCGTTCTTTTTCACTCAAAGGTTTGGCTAACTTCTGAACCGCCTGGCGCTGACGCACATAAAGGGCCATGCCCACCACACCGCACAGCAGCAAGGCAAAAGGGCCGAACCACAAAAGCCAAGTCAGGGGTTTGACTTCGGGTCGGTAAAGCACAAAGTCGCCATAGCGCTCGACCAAGTAGGCTTTGATGGCGACATCACTTTTGTCTTGACGTATCAGCAGGCGAACTTCTTCGCGCAAGTCGTTCGCCAATTCAGCCCGCGAAGAAGCCAGCGATTCATTTTGGCAAACCAAACAGCGCAGCTCTTCAGAGATATGAATCAAACGCTGCTCGATCAGCGGCTCCTTGGCCGAAGGTTCAGCCTCTTTGCTTTGGGCAGTCGCAACTGCAGCTGCGGCGAGCAGGAAAAAAAACCCCTGCATTAGCCGCTTGATTCCGAGAAAATTCGTGCTCATGGACTCTTTCAACCTGCCTTACAAGGCGTTTAACTTCTTCACCAAAGGCAAGATTTGGGCGTCCAACAGTTCCTGCGTGATGACCCCCACGCGTTTGTAGCGAATCACGCCTTTTTGATCGATGACGTAGGTTTCTGGCACGCCGTATACGCCGTAGTCAATGCCCACACGACCATCCAAATCAAACACCGTCGCGGCATACGGGTTGCCATACCGTTGCAACCACTGCGCGCTGCGCTCACGCGCCCGTTGCAATTTGTCTTCGGGTGACAGCTTGCCGCCCGAGGGCATGTCTTGGCTTTGAATTTCTTTGTAACTCAAGCCCACAATGGGCAGTTGGTTGGCTTTTGAGAATGCCACCAACAAGGGGTGTTCCTCCCGGCAGGCCACACACCATGTGGCCCACACGTTGAGCATCCAAACTTGACCCCGCATGTCTTGAGGCCCAAATGAGGGCGCGCTGCGGTCCAAAGTCGGCAAGGCAAATGCAGGCGCTGACTTGCCCACCAAGGGAGAAGGTATTTCTTGCGGGTTGCGGGTCAATCCAACCGCCAGAAAACCCACCAAGACCAGAAACAGCCCTAGGGGAATCAAAAACTTTTTCATGCCAAGCCTCTCCCCTTAGGCGGCAACAGCCGCCGGGGACTTGCGGTAGCGACGGTCGCTGACCGCCAACAAACCACCCAAGACCATCAAGATGGATCCGTACCAAAGCCAGGACACAAACGGCTTGTAATAAACACGCACGCTCCACTGTGGGCGCTCGCCTTCAATGGGCTCGCCCAATGACACATACAAGTCGCGGAAAAAGCCCGAATCAATGGCCGCCTCGGTCATGGGCATGTTGCTGGAGAAATAGCGGCGCTTTTCTGGATACAACACCTCGAGCAGTTTTTCATCCTTGTTGACCCGTACCTCGCCTCGCAGTGCTTTGTAATTGGGGCCATTCACTTCGGAGACATCCATCAACTCAAAACTGTAATTTTCAATTTGAACGGTATCTCCCACGCCCATGCGCACATCGCGCTCGACTTCGTAGCCCTTGACCAACGTGATGCCCACCACCACCACCGCAATGCCCAGATGCGCCAGGTGCATGCCCCAAAAAGACGGCGGGATGCGGCCAGGTTTTTGCATGCGGTTAACAATTTGGTGCAACAAACCCGCCACCACCCATGTGGCCAAGGCCATGCCCATGGCGGTCAGCCAAGTGCCGCGGGCGCTGAAGAACAAGACGCCCAAGCCCACCAACACAGCGACCAAAGCCGGCCAGCGCATGGCATGGGCCAACTCTGCCCATCGGGCTTCGCGCCAATGCGCAACACCCCCTGGCACCATCAGGAACACCACAGGCACCATCAAAGGCACAAACACCGCATTGAAATATGGCGCCCCCACCGAGAGTTTGCCCAAGTTCAAGGCGTCCACGATCAGGGGGTAAACCGTACCCAACAACACGGCAGCGGTGGCCACCACAAGAAGCACGCTGTTGGCCAACAGCATCGACTCGCGTGACACCAATCCCATCTTGCCGCCCAAGGTGGCTTTCGGTGCACGCCAGGCAAACAGCGTGAGCGAAATACCCACCACCAAGGCCAAAAAGATCAAGATGAACACCCCCCGTTTCGGGTCTGAGGCAAACGAATGAACAGAGGTCAGCACGCCTGAGCGCACCAAGAACGTGCCCAGCAAAGACAATGAAAAAGCCCCAATGGCCAACAAGATCGACCAAGCCTTGAAGCCACCGCGCTTGTCAGTCACCATCAAAGCATGAATCAAAGCCGTGCCAAACAACCACGGCAAAAGTGAGGCGTTTTCCACCGGGTCCCAAAACCACCAACCGCCCCAGCCCAACTCGTAATAAGCCCACCAAGAGCCCAGCGCGATGCCGGCGGTCATGAACATCCAGGCCACAATCGTCCACGGCCGTGACCAGCGGGCCCAAGCTGCGTCCATGCGGCCCGACAACAAGGCGGCAATGGCAAAGGCAAAGGCCACCGAAAACCCCACATAGCCCATGTACAACATCGGCGGGTGAATGATCAAGCCCGGGTCTTGCAGCAATGGATTCAAATCGCGCCCGTCAGCGGGTGCTGGGATCAGGCGCTCAAACGGACTGGAGGTGATCACAGTGAAAGACAAAAACCCGACAGACACCCAGCCCAAAACCCCAATCACCCGAGCCACCATGGCCAAGGGCAAGGTTTTCGAAAACAGGGCTACAGCGACTGTCCAACCCGACAACATCAGCACCCACAGCAGCAATGAGCCTTCATGCCCACCCCACACTGCGGACACCTTGAACTCAATAGGCAAAAGTGAGTTGGAGTGTCCGGCGATGTATTTGATGGAAAAGTCGTCCGTGACCGCCCCATGCGTTAGCACCGCATAGGCCAATACGATGAGTGCAAACTGAAGCAAAGCCGTGGGTTTGGCCAGCGCCTGCCACCTGGGTCTGTCCAACATCGTGCCCGCCAGCGGCAACACCGCTTGCAACAAAGCGACGCAAGTGGCGAGGATCAACGCAAAGTGACCAATTTCAACAATCATTGAAAGCTCTTTTCTCTCAGTTAGGCAGCTTGAGCGACTTTGCCGCTTTGTCGGCTGCAGCCTGGTCTAAAGCATGTTGCGCCTCAGGCGGCATGTAGTTTTCGTCGTGTTTGGCCAAAACTTCGGAGGCCTTGAATGCTCGGCCCTCTTGCATTTTCCCTTGTGCCACCACGCCTTTGCCTTCTTTGAACAAATCGGGCAAAAAACCGGTGTACGACACGGCCACATCGTGTGCAAAGTCAGTCACCACAAATTGCACGTTCTCACCGTCTTTCTTCACACTACCCTCTTTGACCATGCCGCCCACGCGAAAGGCACGGCCTTGAGGAGCCTCCCCTTGCGCGACTTGGGTGGGGGTGAAAAAGAAAACCAAGTTGCTTTGAAATGCATTCAAAACCAGCGTGCCCGCTGCGGCCAATGCCAGTAAGCCGGCGCTGATCCACAGCATGCGTTGATGACGGGGCTTCATGATTGCCAATCCTTGCTCAAGCCATGTTCAGAGGCCGATTCTGCTGCCACTTGCGCCAAGGCACGCTGACGCTGCTGCCTGACCCAGCCCACTTCGAGGGCCATGAGGAGGGCGGTGACACCAAAACTGCCCCAGACATAAAACCCATACCCACCCATGGCCCAAAAATCGGCCGCACTGTTCCAAATCATGGCAAAGCTCCCTTGAGTTGGGCTTTGATTTCGGGTAAATCAGCCACCCATTGCGCGTGCCTTTCACGCATCAAAATCATGCTCCTGACCCGGTACAAAGCGATGGCAATGGCATAAAGCCAAAACGCAACAGCCATGATGAGCATGGCGTGCAACATGATTTCTGCCATTTTCGAGCCTTGGGTCAAGGACACCGACGCGCCTTGGTGCAGGGTGTTCCACCACTTCACGGAGAAGTAAATCACCGGCACATTGAGCGCCCCCACCAAGGCCAAGATGCCGCCGGCTTTGTCGGCGCGGCGGGTGTCGTCGATGGCGTTGGTCAGAGCGATGTAGCCCAAGTACAAGAAAAACAAAATCAGCTCAGAGGTCAGGCGGGCATCCCAGACCCACCAAGTGCCCCACATGGGTTTGCCCCAGAGAGCGCCCGTCCACAGTGACAAAAAAGCACAAATGGCTCCGGTGGGAGCCAAGGCGCGGCACATCATGCCGGACAAACGGGTGTTGAAGGTAAGGCCTAAAAAAGCCCAAAAAGCCATGGCCAAATAAATGATCATGGACATCCATGACACGGGGACATGCACAAAAATAATGCGATAACCCTGACCTTGCTGAAAATCGGTGGGCGCCACAAAAAAGCCTAACCACAAACCCCAAACCGCCAGCGCCGAAGCCAAGGCAGCCACCCAAGGCCACAAACGACCGGCCAAACCGTAAAAGTTTTGCGGCGCAGCGTAGTGAAAGAAAATTTTATTCATCGTTCAATCAAGCAAGGCTCATGATTCCAGCGCAATGCGAAGCGAGGCCGCGCTCACCCAAGGGCTGAACACGGCAGCGACCAAGGCCATGGCGGCCAAAATGGACAAATGTGCCGCGGCACCTAAGCCACTCATTTGTGCCTGCACCGCGCCAGCACCAAAAATCAGAGCGGGCACGTACAAAGGCAAGATCAGCAAAGACAACAAAACATCCCCCCCTCGAACCCCTAAGGTGAGTGCCGCGCCCACGGCCCCGATCAAAGACAACACGGGCGTGCCCAGCAAAAGACCGATCGTCAAAGTCCACAAAGCCTCTTCGGTCAGGTCAAATTGCAAGCCCAAAACAGGGGCCAGCAAGACCAATGGCAGGCCAGAGAGTAACCAATGCGCCAAAATTTTGGCGGCTACCAGAACCGATAAACTGTTCGGAGATAAGGCCATTTGCTCCAGCGTGCCATCGGCAAAGTCTGCCGCAAACAAACGCCCTAGGGAAAGCATGCTGGCCAGCAAAGCACCGACCCACAAAATGCCGGGTGCAACCAAGCGCAAAGTGTTGATTTCCGGGCCAATGCCCAAAGGAAACAAGGCGGCCACCACAACAAAAAAGAAAACGGCGGTGATGACCTCGGTTTTGCGCCGCATGGCCAGAACCAAATCACGTTGAACAACGGCCCAAAAAGCGCTCATGCGTTCAACCGGTAAGAAAGCGCCTGGCCTTGCAAAGACAGGGGCTGGTGACTCGTCACCAGCAACATGCCCGCTTCGTTCAAATGCGCATTGATCACCCCCGACAAAGCATTTTGTGCGGCCGCATCCAGGGCCACAAAAGGCTCGTCCAAAATCCACAGGGGCACGCGACTGATGAGCAAACGTGCCAAAGCTGTGCGCCTTTTTTGCCCCTGAGACAGCACCCGAACAGGCAGGTGCTCACGCCCCCTCAAACCCATTTGGCCCAGGGCGGCCATGACACGGTCAACAGAACCATCGCGACCCGCCACGAGGGCATCCGCGCGCAGGTTTTCAAGTGGGCTTAAATCTTCTTTGAGGGCCAATTGGTGGCCCAAATAAAGCAAATCGGCCCTGAAGTTTTCGGGCTCTTGAACGATGGACTGGTTTTTCCAGGTCACTTCGCCTTGCTCCCAAACGCCCAGGCCACACAGCAGGCGCAGCAAACTGGTTTTGCCAACGCCATTGTCCCCCTCCAAATGCAGCCATTGACCCGGCCTCAAGCTGAAGGAGACATCAGAAAAAAGTCGGCGGTGGCCCCGACTGAGTGAAAGGTGGGATACGGTGAGCATGTGACTGAATCTTCGCAGATCAAGCCCGCATGGAAGGACCATGTGTCAAAAAAAAACCACCCACAGAGCTGCGAGCCATCAGGTATTCAAAAACATGTGCCGCACGGTTTCAAGGGTGTGCTGCCTGTGCGCTCCTTCGGCATGGTGCAATTCCCGCAAAGGGCCATTGAGCATTTTTTTCATCACTCCCACTGACAGCGACTCCAGAACACTCTCGATGTCTTGACCTTTTTCAATTTGCTTGCGGGCGCGGGCCAATTCTGTTTGTCGCCAAGCATCGGCTTGAACACGGAGCTCTTGGATCACAGGCACATGGGTGCGGTGGTCCAACCAGGACATGAACTTCTGAACTCCATCGTCAATGATGGCCTCGGCATCCACCACCGCTTCCATCCTGTGAGATTGCCCGCTGTTGATCACTTCGGTCAGGTCGTCCACGGTGTACAAGTACACATCCGACAAACCCTTGACTTCGGGCTCGATGTCGCGCGGCACGGCCAGATCGACCATGAAAATGGGCCGGTTTTTCCGGGCGCGCAAAGCCCGATTCACCGCCCCCAGTCCAATCAAGGGCAAGGTGCTGGCGGTGCAACTGATCACCACATCAAATTCGTGCAGGCGGGTTGGCAAATCGGCCAAAGCCATGCACCGCCCGCCATGCAGGGCGGCCAATGCCTCGGCCCGCTCGGCAGAACGGTTGGCGATGGTGATGCTGCGCGGCGACTTGGCGGCAAAGTGCGCCACGCACAACTCAATCATGTCGCCAGCGCCTACAAACAAGACATGGGTGTCTTGGATTTTTTCAAAGATGCGGCTGGCCAATCGAACAGATGCGGCCGCCATGCTGATAGAGTGCGCGCCAATGTCGGTGGAGCTTCTGACTTCTTTGGCCACCGCAAATGAGCGTTGAAACAGTTGGTTCAGCGTGGTGCCCAAGGCCCCCGTGTTGGCGGCCAATCTGACGGCATCCTTGAGTTGGCCCAATATTTGGGACTCTCCCAGCACCATGGAATCGAGTCCACTGGCCACCCTGAAAGCGTGGCGTGCCGAAGCGTCCCCTTCCATCCGGTAGGTGTGCGATTGCAAAACGTCCACCTGCGTTTGTCCGGTTTGCGCCAACCATGCCAGTGTTTCTCGCCAATGCACCGCATCACCTGCGCAGTAAATTTCTGTCCGGTTGCAAGTGGACAAAATGGCCACCTCTTTGTGTGTCGCAAAGCTTTGACGCAGCCCTTTCAAGGATTGCTCGAGTTTTTCAGACGCGAACGCAAAACGTTCTCGCAAATCAATGGGGGCAGTCCTGTGGTTCAGGCCCAGTGTCCAAACAGCCATTCAGACAACCCTTCTGAGCATCGGTGTACTTTGTACATCCGGCCATTGCTGCGAAATGCGCTGCGCAATGCCTTCAGCCGTCAGGCCGTAATCCCGCATCAACACCTTGGGGTCGCCGTGTTCTGTGAACTCGTCTTCAAACCCGATGACCAACACCGGCTTGACGAGGCCCATGTCTTGCAAGGCCTCCAGCACAGCAGCGCCTGCACCGCCCTTGCGGGTGCCGTCTTCCACCGTGACCAAACGGTCATGCGTGAGGGCCATTTCTTTCAATATCTGCAAATCCAGGGGTTTGGCCCAGCGCATGTTGACCACCGTGGCGTTCAAAGTTTGCGCAGCCTTCAAAGCTTCGTAGAGCAAGGGACCAAACGCCAAAATGGCCATGCCTTCGCCCTGGCGCTTTACCTCTGCCTGCCCCCAAGGCAAAGTGGACAAGTCGGCTTCTACGGGTGCGCCCACACCGGCACCTCGGGGATAGCGCACCGTGACCGGGTGGTCCAGTGTGTAAGCCGTGCTGAGCAATTGTCGGCATTCTTTCTCATCGGCCGGGCAAGCCACGCTCATGTTGGGAATACAGCGGGTGAAGGCAATGTCATACATGCCTGCATGGGTGGGGCCGTCGGCGCCCACCAAGCCAGCACGGTCCAGGGCAAAGACGACGGGCAATTTTTGCAAGGCCACATCGTGGATCAG
>CAJBLW010000470.1 GCA_903953985.1 uncultured Burkholderiales bacterium | reverse complement strand
CAAGTTGTTGCTCATGACGAGCATCAGCATGGCAAAGGTGAACAGAGAGATGTAGGCGAAAAAGCGGTTGTAGCCTTCGTCCTCATCCATGTAGCCGATGGTGTAGATGTGCACCATCAGCGACACGAAGGTCACGACGCACATCATCATGGCCGTGAGGCTGTCGACCATGAAGCCGATTTCCATCTTCAGGCCACCCACCACCATCCAGGTGTAGATGCTTTCGTTGAAACTGGCCCCGCCCAAGACGCTGTTGAGCGTCATGGCCGACAGGATGAAAGACACGAGCACTCCCAAAATGGTGAAGCTGTGCGACAGGCGACGGCCAATCCAGTTGCCACCGAATTGGGTGCCCCAAATGCCGGCCAGCAAAGCGCCCACCAGAGGGGCCAAGGGAATGACCAGCAGTGTGCTGGCGTTGAGGGTCTGACTCATATTCTTGTTAACCCTTGAGCGAATTGAGTTCGTCCACGTTGATGTTGTTCTGGTTGCGGAACAACAGCACCAGGATGGCCAAGCCAATGGCCGATTCGGCCGCAGCCACCGTGAGGATGAAGAAGACGAACACTTGGCCGTGCATGTCACCCAGGTAGTGAGAGAAGGCCACAAAATTCATGTTCACGGCCAGCAGCATCAACTCGATGGCCATGAGCAAAACGATCAGGTTCTTGCGGTTCAGGAAGATGCCGATCACAGCCAATGCAAACAGCATGGCGCCGAGCGACAAATAGTGACCAAGGGTCAGTGTCATCATTTTTTCACCTCCACAGGAGCGGCATCAGTTGACGCAACGGGGGCAGGCGTTGCTTGCGTCGGGGCCATTTTGACCACCTGCATGCGGTCGGAAGCACGCACACGGACCTGGATGGACGGGTCAATCGCCTTGCTGTCCTTGCGCTCACGCAAGGTCAGGGCAATGGCCGCGATCATGGCCACCAGCAAAATGGCCGCAGCGATCTGAATCGGCATCAGGTATTCGGTGTAAAGCAAGATGCCCAATGCCTTGGCGTTGTCCACCGGCACGGCGCCGTTGCCCATGACCGGGGCTTCGGACAAGCGAAAACCGGACAACAACACAGCAGCCATTTCCAGGGCGACGACGGCCCCCAAAGTGGCCGCCAAAGGAAAGTTTTTCCAGAAGCCTTTGCGCACAGTGTCCATGCCGATGTCCAGCATCATCACCACGAACAGAAAAAGCACCATCACCGCACCCAGGTACACCAGCACCAGCAAAATGGCCAGAAATTCGGCGTTGAGCAGGAACCACACGGCCGAGGCTTGCGAGAAAGCCAGCATGAGGTACAGCACCGCGTGCACGGGGTTGCGTGCGGTCACGACCCGGAAGGCTGCAAACAGCAGCACCACCGAGAAGAGGTAGAAGAAACCGGTCTTGACGTCCATAGGTCTGTCTTTTTAAGTGTTCAGGACTGGGCGACGTTCAACGGTAAGGAGCATCGGCGGCACGGGCGGCAGCGATCTCTTTTTCGTAACGGTCGCCCACGGCCAGCAACATGTCTTTGGTGAAGTACAGGTCACCGCGTTTTTCGCCGTGGTATTCAAAAATATGCGTCTCGACGATCGAATCCACCGGGCAGCTTTCTTCACAAAAGCCGCAGAAGATGCACTTGGTCAAATCGATGTCGTAGCGCGTGGTACGGCGCGAGCCGTCTTCGCGTTGACCCGCCTCGATGGTGATGGCCATCGCGGGGCACACGGCTTCGCACAGCTTGCAGGCGATGCAGCGCTCTTCACCGTTGTCATAACGGCGCAAGGCATGCAGGCCACGAAAACGCGGCGACAGCGGGGTTTTTTCTTCCGGGAACTGCACCGTCACCTTGCGGGCGAAAGCGTAGCGTCCGGTCAGGGCCATGCCCTTGAGCAACTCGACAAGCATGAAGCTCTTGAGGAAGTCCTTGATTGAGAAGGAGGAAGCAGTCATTGTGGTCATGGTCATTTACCGATCAGAGCCAGATGTTCCAGGGCGAGTGCAACCACACGCCGACGACCAGCAACCACGCCAAGGTGACCGGGATGAAGATCTTCCAGCCCAGACGCATGATCTGGTCGTAACGGAAGCGCGGGAATGTGGCACGGATCCAGATGAACATGGACACCACCAAGAAAGTCTTGAGGCCCAGCCAGATCCAGCCGGGTATCCAATTGAACAAGGCGCTGTCGATGGGCGACAACCAGCCCCCCAGGAACATGATCACGGCCAGGATGGACACGAGCCACATGCTGGCGTATTCGGCGAGGAAGAAGATGGCAAAGCCCATGCCCGAGTACTCGACCATGTGACCGGCCACGATTTCGGCTTCGCCTTCGACCACGTCAAAGGGGTGACGGTTGGTTTCGGCCACGCCAGAGATCAAGTAGACGATAAAAATCGGCAACAAAGGCAACCAGTTCCAGGACAGGAAGCTCAGGCCCATGTGGGCCATTTCGCCTTTGCCTTGCGCCAGAACGATCTCGGTCAGGTTCATGCTGCCCGAGACCATCAAGACCACCAGGAAGCAAAAGCCCATGGCGATTTCGTAGCTCACCATCTGGGCCGATGCACGCAGCGCACCCAAGAAAGCGTACTTGGAATTCGAGGCCCAGCCTGCGATGATCACGCCATACACCTCGATCGAGGTGATCGCCATCACCAGCAGCAAGCCGGCATTGATGTTGGTCAATGCTTGCTCAGGGCCGAAAGGAATAGCGACCCAGGCAGCCAGCGCCGGCATGATGGCCATGATTGGGCCCAGGCGGAACAAGCCAGGGCTGGCCGCTGTGGGATTGATCAGTTCTTTGGTCAGCAGCTTGAGCGCATCTGCAATGGGTTGCAGCAAACCAAACGGCCCCACGCGGTTGGGACCATGACGCACTTGCATGAAGCCCAAGAGCTTGCGCTCCCACAGCGTCAGGTAGGCCACAGCGCCCATCAGCGGCGCGAGGATGGCGATGATCTTGAGCAAAATCCACAAAACAGGCCAAACCATCGTGGCCCACCAGCTGGCCGCAACCAAATTCAGGCCGCCGTTGTACAGCGCGTCAATCATGGGTCACCTCCTGACGGGCGTCTGCGGTCGATTGCAAAGACGGCGCACGGCGCACCGTGCCATCCAACTGGTAAATGGAAGCGACCGCCGGAGCGGGGGTGGTGGTACCTGTCAGGTTGATTGCGGCCCGTGTGACGTTCGATGCCGCGAGCGGCTGAGCCGTGGCGCGGGCCAATACGTCTTGAGAGGTTTCAAACGCCACACCCGGAATGTCGAGCAAGTTGGCCAGCACGCGCAGCACTTTCCAGGCCGGACGGGTATCGGCCAAAGGCTTGACCACGGCGTGGAAGCTTTGCAGACGGCCTTCGGCGTTGACAAAAGAGCCCGATGTTTCGGTGAACGGGGCAATTGGGAGCAGCACATCACTGAATGCCATGTTGGCCTTGAAAGGGCTGAGGGTCACCACCATCTCAGCCTGCGCCAGTGCGTGGGCAGCGGCGCTACCTGCAGCGCTGTCAAACTCAGGCTCGGTGTTCAGCAAGATCGCCGCTTTCAGGCCTCCGGCCAGCATCTGGCCTGCATTCTTGCCGCCGGGTTGGGGCTGAGCGCCCACCCACTGCGCGCCTACGGTGTTGGCCGCTTCGGTCAGGTAACCGACAGTCGCACCCGTTTGTTCGGCAATCCAGTTGGCCAATGCCAGCAAGGTCGAAGCGTTGGCATGGTGTGCTGCGGCATTGCCCAGCAGCACCGCCTTGCGCTCGCCGCCCAGCAGCGATTTGGCGATGGCTTGGGCTTGTGCAGAAGCTGTGCCCGCGCAAGGGGCTGAAACGCCCTTCTCGGCTGCAATGGCGGTTGCCACATCGGCCAGGGTTTGCGCCCAGGCAAAAGCATCGGTCACCACGGCATTGGCCACGGGCATGGCCCAGGCATCGGCGTGGCTGAACGCGCCTTTGTCGGTAATCAGGTTCAAGGCAGCGCCATGGCGCACGGCGTGGCGCACACGCAGCGCAAACAGCGGATGGTCTTTGCGCAGGTTGGAGCCCACGACCAACGCACGCTGCAATGTGCTCAGTGATGCAATGGATGTGCCCAAGGTGCGCACACCTTCAGCCACGCCAAATTCGGCGCTGCGCAAGCGGTGGTCGATGTTGTCCGATCCCAGGCCGCGCACCAATGCGCCAGCCAAATACAACTCTTCGACGGTGCTGTGCGGGCTGACCAAGGCGCCAATGCTGTTGGCGCCATGGTCGCGCTGGATGTTGCGCAGGCCGTTGGCCACGTATTCGAGGGCGGTCTGCCAATCGACGGTCTTCCACTCACCACCCTGCTTGAGCATGGGCTGGGTCAGTCGGTCAGTGCCGTTCAGGGCTTCATAAGAGAAGCGCTCTCGATCAGCAATCCAGCACTCATTGACGTCTTCGTTTTCCAGGGGCACGACACGCATGACCTGGTTGTTCTTGACCTGCACGATCAGGTTGGCACCCGATGAATCGTGGGCAGCGACCGACTTGCGGCGAGACAGCTCCCAAGTGCGGGCGTGGTAGCGGAACGGCTTGCTGGTCAAAGCGCCCACGGGGCAGATGTCGATCATGTTGCCCGAAAGTTCGGAATCGATCGTCTGTCCCAAGAAGGTTTCGATCTCGGCGTGTTCGCCACGGTGCGACATGCCCAGTTCCATGGCACCGGCCACTTCCTGGCCAAAGCGCACGCAACGTGTGCAGTGGATGCAGCGGCTCATCTCTTCCATGGAGATCAGCGGGCCGACTTCTTTGTGGAAGACCACACGCTTTTCTTCTTCGTAGCGCGAGCTGCTGCCGCCATAACCCACGGCCAAGTCTTGTAACTGGCACTCACCGCCCTGGTCGCATATGGGGCAATCGAGCGGGTGGTTGATCAGCAAAAACTCCATGACCGACTTTTG
>CAJBLW010000469.1 GCA_903953985.1 uncultured Burkholderiales bacterium | reverse complement strand
CGCTCGGTCAGCTACGCCATGGTCTATCCTGAAGATGTGTCTTTGTTGGGCTTGAGTTTTGCCAAAAAACTGGCCCCGACCACGCGCCTGTTGGGTGAAGTGGCTTACCGGCCGCATCAGCCCGTCACCTTGAACGCTTTTGACGTGCTGTCCAGCTTTGTCTCCCGCAGCCCGGCTTCGGTGCTGGCGCTGAACAAGGGCATCACCACCTTGCCCGTGGGGGCCAGCTTTGACGCGTACGACCGTTTTGGCGTGACCACGGGCAGCTTGGGCTTGGACACGGTGTTTCCAAAAACCCTGGGCGCAGAGCGCATCAGCTTGCAAGCCGAAGTCGGCGTCAGCCAGGTGCGAGGTCTGCCAGATCCTGCGGTTTTGCGTTACGGCCGGCCCTTGGCCTACAACGGTGCAGCCTATACCGGGGGGGCCGCCTGTGTGGACGCCGTGCCCGGCAAGACCTGCACCTACGAGGGTTACATTTCATCGCGCGCCTGGGGTCTGAGAATGCTGGCTTCGGCCCGCTATGCCCCGGCCGGTTCGGGCGTCAGTTGGACGCCTTCTTTGTTGTGGGCCCGGGATGTCAGGGGCTACTCATACGACGGTTTTTACGTCGAAGGTCGAACCCTGCTGAGGCCTGCTTTGCGTGCGGAGTTCGGGCGGCGTTATTTTGGCGAGATTCAGTACCACCGGTACAGCGGTGGCCGATACAACCTGCAGATCGACCGTGACCATCTCAGTCTGGTCGCTGGTGCCCGATTTTGAAGGGCTGCTGGGGTGTGGGCATTGACGAAATGCTGAACGATGGCGATGGCTTGATCAGCGGCGGTTGAAATACTGACGCATTTCAGCCAGTGTTTTGGATTCTCTCAGTGGCAAGTTCGCGACCTTGGATGATGATGGATTCGGAAAAAGATCTTCCTTGCTCAGGTTGTACTTGTCCATGAGTGCCATGATTTGCCTTGTGCCTGCTTCGACTTCTTCGTGACGAACTCGGGCTCGCTCCAACTCTTCTGACATTTTTTTGGCCGCATCCATTGACTGGGCAATTTTCAAATCCAGTTCGGCTTTTTGTTGTTGCAATTCTTGAAAAGAAGCCATGGTGTCAGTCCTGATAAAAATAAGCTCAATGTGGGTTGGAATCTAACCGTTTGATCGGTGGGTTTTCACACCAAAATTCATAGAAACGCACAGTTCCTCACAAAGGACCGGCCTGTTGTTGTATCGACGCCGTGAAAACTCACAATTGCTCTCACTTCAGGTGTCAAATCCACCGCCTTTTTGCTGTGTTTCGGTTTTATCAAGTCCAAGCTCCTATGATTTGGCCAAACCATGAAGTACCTGCTCTCTGTCTTGTTATTGCTGTTTTGCCAAGTGTCTGTGCATGCGGCAGATGCACGCTTTCGGCTTGACACCGCGTTCCACCATGAAGAAGGGCCATCGCGAACCCTGGAAGCGGCGCAGTTGCTGGACTTCAAGCCTTATCAAGGTGATCTTCGACTGGGTTTTGCGAAGGGCGAAACCTGGATCCGATTGCAAATTCAAGCGAATGCATCGGCGGTTGATGCGGCACTGACACCGCCCATGGCGCATTGGGTGCTCAGGGTGGGGCCCCATTACCTGGATCAGCTGACGTTTTATGCGGAGCAAAATGGGCAATGGGTGGTGCAGCAAGGCGGAGACCGCTTTGCCAAGACACGGGAAAACTGCCCGGATGACCTGTACTGCTTTGTGGTCGACGTGCCGAAAGGCAACTCGCTCACCGCGTATTTAAAAATACAGACCGACACGGTCAGGATGGTTGAGGCCACCCTTGTGTCTCCTGATGAGGTGATGCCCAATGCCATAGGCCGCATCCGGCAGATGACGGCGTCTTTGACCTTGGGGGTCGCCGTGCTGGTGCTGTCGCTCGTTTTCCTGCTTCTTGAGCGCTCGCTCTTGCTGCATGTGTTTTGCTGGTTTCAGGCGAATGTGGTGTTCTTGATTGTTGCCAACACCGGTCTGTTGGCCCAGTGGTTGCCGATGTTGGCGGCCGAAACCGTCAACCTACTGAACAACTTGGGCCAAGTCTTCCGCGTGGCGTTCACCATCCTGCTGGGCTGGGCAGCCCTGCGGGCATGCAGTCCTGCGCCCTTCTATCCCAAAGCGGTCGTGGCCATGTTAATGGTCTGTGGCGCGAATCTGGTGTGTTTGATGGTGGGGCGTGCAGACGTGGCCTTGAGGATCAATTTTTGGGTGATGTGGTTGAATTCAATAGTGCAGTTGTGGGGCGTTTTTTCATCCCAAAATTTCCCGCCCAAGTTGCGATCAATCTTGCTGACAGGCTGGTCGATATTTTTTATTTTCACGACCATGGGTATTTTTGCCACTTTCGGATTTTCGGACGTATTTGAGAAAATCGACTTACTGCAATCCGTTGGAGACTGGCGGCTCAATGGTGCGCCCATCGGCCTCGTCATTTTTTGGATTGTGGCGACTGAAAAATCCAACCGCAAGATCGAAAAATTGAAAGAGTTGCAGGGCTTTCAGATGGAGGCAGCGCAGTCCAAAGCCCATCAGGAAAAACTCCAAGAACGCAGAGAGTTGATTGACATGCTGACCCATGAGTTGAAGACACCTTTGAGCACCATCAAATTTGCCCTCGCCTCCCTGAAAATGACCGCCAAAGCACAAGGAGAATCGATTGAGCGTGTCCAGCACATCGATGCTTCGGTGAACCGAATGGATGCGATGATCGAGCATGTGGCCTTCTCTAACAAAATTGAGCGCCACGATGCACGCGATTCTGCGGAAAAGATTTCGGCGCAGGAATTGATGAACGTGGTCATGCAGGAGTATCACGATGCAGACCGGTTTGAATTGCGCATTCAGGAGGGTGCATTCTTTCTTGCTGACCCGCATTTTTTGGCGCTCATTGTGGAGAACCTGGTCAGTAACGCTGTCAAATATTCAACCGATGGAAAAATCAAAATCACCATTGGCCATGAAACACCCGGCATAACCTCCTTCAGCATCAGCAACCGTGTGGCCAACGAGAGCCTTCCTGACGAAAACCGGTTGTTTGAACGTTACTACCGTCACCCGAATTTCCAGAACCATCCGGGCATGGGCATTGGCTTGAGTCTGGTCCATTCGGCGGCCGAAAAAATGGGCGCCACCGTCAGCTATTCGAATACAGACCAGGAAGTGGTTTTTGAAGTCAGGATCCCGCATTGAATCCCCCTGTTTTGTTGGAGCCCACAGATTCGAATTCGCCCTTGGTGCTGGCCCTGGTGGAGGATGACCGCTTGCTGCGCGAGGAAATTGAAGTGCACTTGACGGCGCACGGTTTTCAAGTTCACGCCGCCAACAGCGCGATGGGCTTGGATGACCTGACGCCCCGCATTGCTTTTGACCTTTTCCTGATTGACCTGAACTTGCCTGGAGAAAATGGCTTGAGCCTTTGCCGCCGGGTTCGGGCATCCCGACCGGATGCCGGCATCGTGATCATGACCGCCCGGGTCGCGCTGAACGATCGTATTGCGGGTTACAAACAAGGAGGGGCCGACTTCTACCTGACCAAACCCGTATCGCCGGACGAACTGGTGTTGGTTTTGCTGAGTCTGGGACGCCGCTTGAAACAGGCGCAGACAACGAAGGCGTGGTCACTCAGTTTGCGTGACCGCACTTTGCAGGGGCCAGATCAGACTCAAAAGTTGCGTTTGACCAGCAAGGAGAAAACCATTTTGCTGGCGCTGGTGCAGGCCAAAGACAACACCATGCAGTCGGGCACTTTGTGCGATTTGTTCGCTGACGAAGACGACGATGCGCTGATGAGCAAGCACGCCCTCGAAGAAATGATCGCCAGGCTGCGCAAAAAATTCAAAAGCGTCCAGGTCGATGGCGACGAGCCGGCCATCAAATCGGTTTGGGGTGTGGGCTACCAGCTGTGCGTACGCATCCATTTTGTGCATTGAGGGCCGCTTATGCATGTCAGGTCGAACGACAAAATCCGTCATCCGGCCCTGTTTTGGTATAGATTCGGTAGGTTTTAAAAGATCAAACCCATGACCGATACCACCCCTGCTGCAGAACCCCGTCCCGAATTGCCTGACCGCCTGTGTATTGACGCCCGCAGCCCGTACCATGTGCGCGCCGTGTTCGAGCACGACATCGGCATCCGTTTCAATGGCAAGGACCGCAATGACGTCGAGGAATACTGCATCAGCGAAGGCTGGGTGCGCGTGCCCGCCGGCAAGACGCTGGACCGCAAAGGCCAGCCCTTGCTGATCAAAATCAAAGGCCAGGTCGAAGCGTTTTACCGCTGAGACCTCAGGCGGCGCTTAGCCGCTGATGCGCCGCTGCAACTCTTCAAATGAAATCAACTCCCCAGCCAACGCACTGGCCATCACCGTGGGCGGGCTGGCCAACCAGACTTGGCCCGGGCCTGAGCGGCCCGGAAAATTACGGTTGATGGCACTCACGGTGACTTGACCTGCATGGGTCGATGAGCCCGGTCCGCAGTTGGCGCAGGCCCCGCAAGAGGGCTGCAAAATGCGCACACCCAAAGCGGCGAAGGTCTTGTCGTAGCCTTGGGCTGTGCAGTAATCGCGCACCGCGGTGGTGCCGTATTGCAAAAATACCTGCACGCCTTCAGCCACCTTCAGGCCGTTGGCCAGGCCCCAAGACAGCACCGCGTGGTAATGGTCAAAGTCTTCACGTTTGCCCGCCGTGCACGAGCCGCCGTAGGCGATGTCGATGCGCACACGTTCGTGCAAGTCCAACAGAGCCAGCCCCTGACCTGGGTCGCCAGGCCGCGCCACCATGGGGCTGAGCGTAGCCAGATCCACCGTCAGGTGCTCTGCGTATTGAGCGCCTGCATCGCTGTGCATCCAGTCGTCGATGATGGCGTCCACACCGCGCCGCTCGCGGATGAAGCGCAGGGTTTCGGCATCGGGGGCCACGATGCCCGTCAGCCCGCCCAGTTCGGCACACATGTTGGTGAGGGTGGCGCGTTCGTCGGTGCGCAAGTGGGCAATGCCCTCACCCGCAAACTCGAACACCTTTCCCACCCCGCTGCCGCTGCGGATGTAAGGCGTAGCCAGCAAGTTCAGCATCAGGTCTTTGGCAGTCACACCTTGCGGCATTTGCCCTTGCAGTTCAACGCGCACGCACTCGGGCAGCGTCACGCGCACCGCCCCGGTCACAAAGGCGTTGGCCATGTCGGTGGTGCCTACACCAAAGGCCACACAACCCAAAGCACCACTGTGCGGCGTGTGCGAATCGGTGCCCACCACCACCTGGCCGGGCAAGGCGTAGTGCTCGGCCACCATCGCGTGAGAGATGCCGGCCACGTTGCGTCCGTCGTCCAGCAGCACTTCGGCTTCGGTCAGGGTGCGGTGCATGCGCAGGCCGTGGCGCGCGGCAAAGTCACGCTGCGCTTGGCTCATGGCGTGCATGTTCGCGATCAGGCCGCCGCGCACATGGGCCGGGCTTTCATCGACATACGAGGTGTGGTCTTCGAACACCACGATCTGTTCCGGGCGTTGCAGGGTGAAATCCTTGCCCAGTGCGTTTTTCATCAAGGTGTCGGCCATGCCGGTGTAGTACTCGTGGATGAAGCGCCAGTCGGCCCGCACAAACAGGCCTTCACCGGGCTGGGGCTGGTCGGGGGTGTGCGGTGCGCTCAGGCGGTGGCGCATCAGGATTTTTTCAAACAGCGTTTGAGGGCCGCTTGCTTTGCTGGCGACCGATCGCGTGCGGTCTTCCTCGTAGGAGCCCTCCCCCGTGGACGAATGTGCGCCCAACAAAAACCGTTGCCCCCAGCGCAGCAAGCCACCCGCTCCCAAAATGGAGGCCGCCAGCGCCTCACGCCCTTGCACCAGATCGTCCAATGTGAGGGCTTCGCCTCGCTCGATCCGTTCGAGCAAGCCGAAATCGGTCGAGGTGAACAGGCCAATGTTGTCGGCGTTCTGGCGGTAGATGCGTTCAAAACTTTCGGCAATGACCAACTGAACGCCCGCCATCTTTTCGGCGGTGGGGCTGTGCTCTCGAGACGAACCCTTGCCGTAGCGCCGCCCCGCCACCAGCACTTGGAACCCCGCTTGCCTGAGCGACTGGCGTGCGATGGGGTTGTCAAGGCCGCAGCGCAGCCCGGTGTGGGCAAAGTCCCCCAAGGTGTCGTCGTAATGGCTCATGATGTGCACCGGCGTGATTTCGTCGGTCGAGACATCGTCGCGCAACGGCCAGGCCTGTTCGCGGGTCAGGGGCGCGCCAGCCAGCTGACGGCGGATCAGGGCAGGGTCTTGGCTGAGGTAAAGAATCTTCCAGTGGAAGGTGTTCATGTGAGGGTGTTTATGTGCTTGAGGCATGCTTCACCCCGGAGTCAAAGGGCAATCTGAATTCTATGAGCGATGCT
>CAJBLW010000468.1 GCA_903953985.1 uncultured Burkholderiales bacterium | reverse complement strand
GGCCGCATCGGCGGCGGTGCACACCTCGTCTGGCCTCAAGTCCTTGCGCGGCAGCGCCGCCATTGCGGGCGTGGCCACCTTTGGCTGTGGCGAAGCCACGGGTTTTACCGAGATGGAAGTGCTGGCCCGCGCTGCGCGCGCGGCGGTGGCTGATGCTGGACTCAAGATGAGCGACATCGACGGCCTGTGCACCGCCAGTGTGCTGTCCACCATGTGGCCCATGCCAGTCACGGAATACTTGGGCATCAATCCCCGCTACACCAACGGCACCATGCTGGGCGGCTCCAGCTTTGTGGCGCACCTGCTGCCCGCCATGATGGCGTTGCAGTCGGGCCAGTGCAACGCGGTGCTGGTCTGTTACGGCAGCACACAGCGCACGTCCACCTTTGGTCGCGCCGAGATTGCTCAGGCGCGCCGCGTGATGGACCCGCAGCCTTATGAAACCCCCTACGCCCCGATACAACCACTGAGCGCCTACGCGCTGGCCACGCGTCGGCACATGCACGAGTACGGCACCACCCGCCGCCAGCTGGCCGAAGTGGCGGTGGCCGCACGCGCCTGGGCGCAGCGCAACCCCGAGGCCTTCATGCGCGATCCGCTCTCCATCGAAGAGGTGCTCAAGGCCCGCATGGTGTCCGATCCCTTGTCGGTGCGCGACTGCTGCCTGGTCACGGACGGTGGCGGTGCCTTTGTGCTGGTGCGCGCCGAACGTGCGCGTGACTTGCCGAAGAAGCCTGTGTACGTGCTGGGCAACGCCACCGCCAACTGGAACCGCCAGATTTCGGCCATGCACGACCTGACCGTCACATCGGCCAGCCAGTCTGGCCGCGAAGCCTTTGCCATGGCGGGCATGAAGCCGAGTGACATGGGCGTGGTGCAGCTGTACGACGCTTTCACCATCAACACCTTGCTCTTCCTTGAAGACCTGGGCTTTTGCAAAAAGGGTGAAGGCGGCGCATTTGTCGAAGGCGGCGCGATCGCGCCCGGTGGCCGCCTGGCGGTCAACACCAACGGCGGCGGCCTGTCGTGCACGCACCCGGGCATGTACGGCATCTTCACCCTGATCGAAGCCGTGCGCCAGTTGCGCGGCGAAGGTGGCGAGCGCCAAGTGGCGGGCGCCCAAACCGCGCTGGCCCACGGCAATGGCGGCACGCTGTCGAGCCAGTCCACCGCCATCCTCGGCACCTTTGAAACCTTGTGAACAAGCCATGATCCGAGAACCCGAAACCTTTGAAGCCCTGCTCGATTCCGTGCGCCGTTTTGTGCGCGAGCGTTTGGTGCCCGCCGAGAACGAAGTCGCCGAGACCGACGAGATCCCTGAAGCCATCGTGCAAGAGATGCGCGAGATGGGCCTGTTTGGTTTGACCATCCCTGAGTCCTATGGCGGCTTGGAGCTGACGATGGAAGAAGAGGCGCGCCTCTTGTTCGAGTTGTGCAAGACCTCGCCCGCTTTTCGCTCGGTGATCGGCACCACGGTGGGCATTGGCTCGCAGGGCATCCTGATGGACGGCACCGAAGCACAAAAAGCCTATTACCTGCCCAAGCTGGCCACGGGCGAGTTGTCGTCTTCGTTTGCGCTGACCGAACCCGATGCGGGCTCGGACGCCGCATCGCTGCGCACCACGGCCATCCGTGGCTCGGACAGTGAGGGCGACCACTACATCGTCAACGGCACCAAGCGCTACATCACCAACGCGCCGCACTCCAAAATTTTCACGCTCATGGCGCGCACCAACCCGGCCGATAAGGGCGCGGGCGGCGTGTCGGCCTTCATCGTCGACGCCCAATCGCCCGGCATCAGCCTGGGCAAAAACGACAAGAAGATGGGCCAAAAAGGCGCACACACCTGCGATGTGATGTTTGACAACGTGCGTGTCCCGGCTGCCAACCTGATTGGCGGCCAAGAGGGCCAGGGCTTCAAGACCGCGATGAAGGTGCTCGAAAAAGGCCGCATTCATTTGGCCGCCGTGTGCGTGGGCGTGGCCCAGCGCATCCTGGACGACGCGCTGCGCTACGCCATTGACCGCAAACAGTTTGGCCAGTCCATTGCCGAGTTTCAGCTGGTGCAGGCCATGCTGGCCGACAGCAAGGCCGAGCTCTACGCCGCCGAGTGCATGGTGATCGATGCCGCGCGCAAGCGCGACGAAGGCCGCAGTGTGTCGACCGAGGCCTCGTGCTGCAAGATGTTCGCGTCCGAGATGTGCGGCCGTGTGGCCGACCGTGCGGTGCAAATTCTGGGCGGCGCAGGTTACTTGTCTGAATACGGCATCGAGCGCTTTTACCGCGACGTGCGTTTGTTCCGTCTTTATGAGGGTACGACCCAGATACAACAAATCATCATCGGCCGCAACATGGTGCGCGAGGCCCGCAGCTGAACAATTCGATCACGCGTTCACGACAACAACCCAAGGAGACAAGACATGAAAAAGACCATCACACGCCGCATGACCCTGGCCGCATTGAGCAGCTTGGCCCTGCTGGGGGCAGCGGGTGCGCCAGCGCAAACCGCCTACCCGAGCCAGCCCATCAAGTTCATCGTGCCCTACCCCGCTGGCGGGGCCACCGATGTGTTGGCCCGCATGGTCGCACAAAAAATGCAAGACAGCTGGCAGCAAACCGTGGTGGTCGAAAACAAGCCCGGCGCAGGCGGCACCATTGGCAACAACCTGGTGGCCAAGGCTCCGGCCGATGGCCACACGGTGTTGTTCGGCATCGTGGCGCTGGTGCAGCAAATGACCTTGATGAAGCTGCCTTATGACCCGATCAAGGACTTTGCGCCGATCAGCCGTGTGGCCATCAGCCCCAGTGTGCTGGCCGCATCGCCCACACTGCCCATCAATAACCTCGCCGAGTTCACCAGCTTGGTCAAGGCCAACCCCGGCAAGCACAGCATTGGCTCGTATGGCCCGGGCACCTCGGCCCACCTGCAAGGGGCTTTGCTCAATTTGCAGTCGGGTCTGGACTTGACGCATGTGCCCTATCAAGGCGGTGCGCCCCTGGTCACGGCCATGATGGGCGGTCAACTCTCTTCGGCTTTTATGGATGCGGGCTCTTCCAAGCA
The DNA here is from genome assembly GCA_903953985.1 of uncultured Burkholderiales bacterium. Taxonomy (GTDB): domain Bacteria; phylum Pseudomonadota; class Gammaproteobacteria; order Burkholderiales; family Burkholderiaceae_C; genus Limnohabitans_A. The sequence goes on along the minus strand of CAJBLW010000468.1, from coordinate 631 downwards.
GCATCTGCCCAAGTTCAAGCTGCTGGGCGTGACCGGTACCGAACGCCTGTCGTGGTTGCCCAATGTGCCCACACTCAAAGAGCAGGGCCTCAACTCTTACGAGCCCATGGGCTGGTTTGGCCTGTTTTTGCCAGGAGCCACGCCCAAGCCGGTGGTGGACAAGTTCTCGGCCGAAACCCAGCGCATCCTCAAGCTGCCCGATGTGCGCGAAAAAATCGAAGCCATGGGCCTGATCCCAGGTGGTGAAAACACCGAGAGCTTTACCAAGATCGTCAAGTCCGATGCCGACGTTTACGCCCGCATCATCCGCGACGCCAAGATCACGCTGAACTGACACCAAGCCCGCCCGTGACAATGAGGGGACGACCCAGATACAACAATCATTATTGGCCGCTACATGTTGCCTGAGGCCCGCGGCTGAACAATTTGATCACGCGTTCACGACAACAATCCAAGGAGACAAGACATGAAAAAGACCATCACACGCCGCATGACCCTGGCCACGCTCAGCAGTTTGGCCCTAATGGGCGCAGGCAGCACCTTGGCCCAAGCCCAGACGGCTTACCCGAGCCAGCCCATCAAGTTCATCGTGCCCTACCCCGCAGGCGGGACCACCGATGTGCTGGCCCGC
>CAJBLW010000467.1 GCA_903953985.1 uncultured Burkholderiales bacterium | reverse complement strand
TGCGCTGCATCGGCCAACTTGCGCGACAGCATCACCTGGCCATCGAGCGAGGCGCGGGCGATGTCCACAATCGGATCGTTCGCGTCGTCGCCCTCGGCCAGCACGGTGTAGATGGCGGTGATCGAGCCCACGCCGTGGCGGCCCACGCCAGCCCTCTCAATCAAATTGGGCAGCAGCGCAAACACCGAAGGTGGGTAGCCCTTGGCGGTCGGCGGCTCGCCCACGGCCAGACCGATTTCGCGCTGCGCATGGGCCACGCGCGTCAAGCTGTCCACCAGCATCAACACGTTCTTGCCCTGGTCGCGAAAATATTCAGCGATGACGTGAGTCATGTGTGTGGCTTTCAGGCGCAGCACGGGCGATTCGTTGGCCGGTGCGGCGATCAACACCGACTTGGCCAGGCCCACTGGACCCAAAGATTCTTCAATGAAGGCTTGCACCTCGCGGCCGCGCTCGCCAATCAGGCCAATTACCACCACATCGGCTTCGGTGAAGCGCGTCATCATCCCCAGCAACACGCTTTTGCCCACACCCGAGCCGGCCACCAGGCCCAGGCGCTGGCCCCGGCCAATGGTCAGCATGCCGTTGATGGCTTTGACACCCACGTCCAGCACTTCCCTGATGGGGCCGCGCTCCATGGGGTTGATGGGTCGACCTTGCAGGCTCAACACATCGCGGCATTCCGGTGGCGGCTTGCCGTCCAGCGGCTGGCCGCGCCCGTCGATGATGCGGCCCAGCAAATCGGGGCCCAGGCACACTTGTGAGGTGTGGCTGATCACACTGACCTTGGCCCCCGGGCCAATGCCCTGCGGTTCGGTGAAGGGCAGTAAAAACAGGGTTTCGTCGTTGAAGCCCACCACCTCGGCCTCGACCCGGTGGCCCATTTGGCCGACGATTTCACAGCAAGCGCCCAAGGGGGCCATCAGGCCGCGTGTTTCCAAACGCATGCCCACCAAGCGCACCAAGGTGCCGCTGCGTTGCGGCTCGGGCGCATGCAATTCGCCGATCAGCTGGTTGACTTCCTGATCGAAGTTCATGCCGTGCTGCCCTCATCGGGTTGTTCGTTTTTGATGTCGGTGTCCTGCACGTTAATGCCTGGCGGTCCCAGTCGCGCTTGGGCGTGTTTTCGGGGAGAGCATCGACTTTGTCTTGCACCAGACCAGAGCTTTGCATCCAGGCCTCGGGCTGGGCCAGCAGGCGGCGGGCCAAGGGCTCCAGGCGGTGCTCTATCAGGTCTTGCACCACGGTGTCTTGTACGCGCACCCGCACGCTGCCAGGTCGCAACTGCGCGTCGGGCTCAAGTTGCAGGTGTTCAGTAGCCGCTTGGCCCAGGGCCTTGATGCGTTGCAGGTCTTGCGGGTTCAGGCTCACTTGCACCGGCTGAGCCGGGTGGTCCAGTTGCTGGATACAGCCCTGAATCAAGCCGTTCACGGCTTGGCCGGAGAGTTGTAATTCGGCGCGCACCAATTGCTCGGCCACATGCAGCGACAAGCGTTTGAGCGGCTCAAAAAAGCGCTGTGGGTCCTGGCTGATGCTGCGCAATTCGATGCCCAAGTGCCGGATCAGCTCGCGCTCTTTGGCGCGTTCGGCATCCAGCTCGGCACCCAGTTGCTCGCGCATCTGGGCTTGGCCATCGGCCAGGCCTTGTTGGTAGGCTTCTGTGCGCAGGGCGGTCAGGGCCGATTCGGAGACGAGGGTGTCCTCGGCTTGCTGCGGCAAAGGGGTTTCGGTGGTGGGTTCGTTGGATGGCGCTGAGTTGTCGTCGGACAGCTTGGCACCGGGCACCGGCTCGGGCAGGGTCAGGGCGTCGGTCGGCTCGGTGCGATCGGCCATGCGCCAGGGGCCAAAGGCGTGCGCTTTGGCTTCGTCCCATTTCGTTCGAAGGAAAACAGGGGCCTGACTTTTGCCATTCAGCAAAGGGCTCGCACACCAGGGGGCAGGTTGGGCATTCTGGTCAGACAAAGCCATCGCCGCCTCCTGCCAACACCAGCTCGCCCGCATCGGACAGCTTGCGCGCCAGACGCATGACGTTCTTTTGTGCTTCTTCCACTTCGGTGATACGCAAAGGCCCTTTGCTTTCCATGTCGTCTACAAACATGACGCGAGCGCGGGCTGACATGTTGTCGAGGAACTTGTCCTTGACGTAGTCTGGCGCACCTTTGAGCGCCACCATCAACATGTCCGGCTCGGCCGTGCGCATGATGGCCTGAATGCCCCGGTTGTCAACGCTCACCAGATTCTCAAAGGTGAACATGTTGTCCTGGATCTTTTGCATCAAATCGGCGTCGATCACCGACAGGCCAGACATGATGGCCGATTCGAGCTCGACCTTGACCGAATTCATGATTTGAGCGGCCGCTTTGACGCCACCGAAGCTGGACGATTTGGACGAAGAGTTGGTGGAGAACTGCTTCATCATGATTTGTTCGAGCTCTTCCATGGCCGACGGTTGCACCGTGTCCAGGCTGGCAATGCGTTGAATGATTTCTGGACGCGCATCTGCGGGCAGATAATTCAAAACGTCGGCGGCAACGGTGTGTTCCAAGACCGACAAGATGATGGCCACCACCTGGGGGTGTTCACCCCGGATCATCTCTGCAATGGAGCGGGCATCCATCCATTTGAGGATCTCAAGCCCTTTGCTGCCCTGGCCGGGCATGATGCGGCTGAGCACCGAAGACGCCTTGTCCTCACCCAAAGCGCGTTTCAAGACTTTCTCCACATAGTCCCCTGTGCCCAAGCCCAAGCTGGTTTGCTTCTTGAGTGTGGCCACAAACTCGTCGAGCACAACGTTCACCGCCTCTTGCGACAAATCGGCCACAGACACCATGGCACCGCCCAGAGATTGAACCTCTTTGGGGTTCAAAAACCGAATGATTTCAGCCGCTTGCTGTTCGCCCAGCAAGAGCATCAGCACCGCAGCCCGCTGTGCGCCCGTCAGGGCGTCCAGTTCTTTTTGCAGCTCTTCGGTCATCAAGATCGGTGCATCGCCCAAAGCCGATGCGACCTCCTTGACCTCCTTGCCGTCCTTTCCCTTGGCATCCTTGCCTTTGGCGTCTTTGCCCTTGGCATCTTTATCGTTGTCTTTTTTCGTGGCCATCGTTCTGTCCTTGTGTCTCTCAGGAAACTTTGATCATGCCCTTGAGCACGTTGGCCACACGGCCTGAATCTTCGGCCACCAGCATGCGGATGAGGGCCACTTTGTCGTCGTAGGTGTTGGCTGTGTCCAACATGTCGATGCTGATGCTCGACTTCTTGGGCTTGAGCTTGGCTTTGATCTCTTCCAGGCTCTCGCCTTCGCCAATCTGGATCATGCGCATGTCTTCGGCACTGAGCTCGCCATCGGCCATGGCGGCTTTGGCTTTTTCTTCTTCGGCCATGGCCTTGGCTGTCGTGATGTTGCGCATGATGGGGCGCACCACAATCAACATGAAAACGATGAAGCTGATGGCGATCAAGGCACTGGTCAGACCCGATTGCACTTTGTTTTCGATGTACCACGGTATGGTCTCGAGGGGTGCAGGCGGTTCAAAACGGGCGGGTACCACCGACACATTGTCGCCACGTGCTTGGTCAAAACCCACCACGCCACGCACCACCTGTTGCATTTGCTCCAGCTCTTGCGGGGTGTAGGCCAAGCTCTTGGGCGCTTTAGGGTCCACGGCGGCGCCATCGGCGGGCGGAGGCGCTGGGCGTTCGTTCACGATCACGGCCACGCTGACTTTGCGGATGCCGCCGCTGGCGCTGCGCACGTGACGGACCGTTCGGTCGATCTCAAAATTTCGCGTGGCGCGGCTGCTCAGTGTGTTGTTCGATTCGGACTGGCCCTTGGTCGCGTCCACCTGGGTGTTGTTGGTGGTGGTGGAGGCGGGCGGTGGCGAGTTGGACAGTGAGCCGGGGATGCCCTCGGCATTGCGCACGGCAGCGCGGTCTTCGGCCAGCACTTCGGAACGGGTGCGGGGCCCTTTGTCGCGGTTGTCAAAGTCCTCGGTCGTGCTTTCGGACTGGGTAAAGTCCAGCGACAGGTTCACCTGCGAGCGCACATTGGCTTCGCCCACCATGGGCGAGAGAATTTGCATGATCCGGTTGCGCAGGACCTCTTCCATTTGTTGCTTGTGCTGCTCTTGAGCAGAGGTCAGGCCCAGTTTTTGTTCAGTGGCCGATTCGGTCATCAACTTGCCCATGTTGTCGACCACCGTGACGTGGTCTGGCGTGAGGTAGGGCACGCTGGACGAGACCAAGTGCACGATCGCCTGTACTTGGGATGCTGATACAGCGCGGCCGGGGTAGGGTGCAAGCACCACCGAAGCCTTGGGCGGTGTGCGGTCACGCACGAACACACTTTGTTTGGGCGTGGCCAAGTGCACACGGGCGCCTTGCACACTGCCAATTTGCATGATGCTGCGTGCCAGCTCCTGCTCCATGGCGGCATTGACCTTCACCTGCTCCATGAACTGGCTGGTGGTCATGGACGACTGGTCTTTCAGGCCATCCAGCCCCGTTGCGCCCGCCTTGGGCAAGCCCTGCGCAGCCAAAAAAATGCGTGCCTCATGAAAGCGGTCACTGGGCACCGTCAGCTGACCGGTGGCCGGATCGATTTTGGGTTTGAAGTCAGACGTTTTGAGCGACTCGAAAGCCGCTTGCTGGTCGGCCTCTTGCAGACCGGGCATGACGGGGCGGTAAGGCGTGGTTGACATCCAGGCATACGTCAGGCCAAACAGGACCATAACGGCCAGCATCACGATCAGCGGCAAAATCCGTCGCACCGAGGGTTGGTTGAGCACTTTGGTGAAGGTCTCCGCCATGCCCAGCGTTTGCCAGGGACTTAAACCGGTGCCCGGCACGTTAGCGTCTTGGGTGCCGGTTGGGGTGGTCAGTGCCGTGCTGCCTTTGGGCGCGGGCGCGGGTGCCGAGACGGCCCCCGAGTTGGCAGGCATGGTCATCATGCCGTTGTTCATTGTTGCGGTCGCTGTGGCCATGGTGTGTTCTCTTTAAATCGTTCAGACCGGCATGTTCAAAATGTCTTCGTAGGCTTTGAGCACCTTGTTGCGCACTTGCAAAGTTGCCTCGAAGGCCAAAGAGGATTTCTGCATGCCCAGCACCACATCGGTCAGGGCCACGTTCTCTCCCCGGTCAAAAGCGGCGCGCATTTCAGTAGACTGCACTTGCACTTGGTTGACCTGGCTCAGAGCACCCGAGACAAATTCACCAAAGCTGGGCTTACCTACATCGGGCGTAAGCCCCTTGAGTTGGTCAGCGCCCGGCAGACCGGCTGCTTGTGCCTGGTGGCTGCGCAGGGTTTGCAGCATCGACTGGATGTTGGCTGGCGAAATGGCTTTGTCAATCATGCGTGTCTCCTTCAGCAGGCCGCTGCCATGGCCAGGCCGTGCTCACGCAACTGGGCCATTTTGTAGCGCAAGGTGCGTGGGCTGATGCCCAAGCGTTTGGCCGCTTCGGTTTTGCTGGGGGTGCTGGCCAGTGTGGCCATGATCACCTGGTGCTCGTTCAGACGCACGGCGCTGTGCAGGTCGGTGGGCAAGCTGCCGGGGTGGTCTGTGGAGGCTGTTTCTTGCAAGCCCAGGTTGTCCTTGGCCGCGGCCATGAACTGCGCCATGTGATTGGCCAAAGGGATCTCTTGCGGCTCAACGTGAGGTTCAGCCTGCCAAGTCACAGGTGCCAGAGCCAAAGCGCTGGCGGTCAACCAGTCGTCAAACATCAGATGGGCGGGTGTGACCACATGGTCCGTGCACAGCACCATGGCGCGGCGCATCACGTTTTCCAGCTCGCGCACATTGCCGGGCCAGGGGTATTGCAGCAGCAATGCTTGGGCTTGAGGGTGCAGTTGCCAAGGTTTTTTGTCGTGTTGCAACAGGCACTGAATGGCCAGCGGGATGATGTCGCCGGGACGCTCGGCCAGGGGCAGCAGGCGCAGGCGGAAAGTGGCAATGCGGTAGTACAGGTCTTCGCGGAACTCGCGGTCTGCGATGGCTTTTTTCAGGTCCTTGTTGGTGGCGGCCACGATGCGCACATTCAATTGGATGGTGCTTTGGCCACCCAGTCGGGTCAGTTGCCGCTCTTGCAGCACGCGCAGCAGCTTGCTCTGCAGGTGCATGGGCATCTCGCCAATTTCGTCCAAAAACAAGGTACCGCCCTGGGCTTGTTCAAACAAACCCTTTTGATCGCGGTGGGCGCCCGTGAATGCGCCTTTGTCGTGACCAAACAGCATGTCTTCGATCAGGTTTTCCGGCATGGCGGCACAGTTCAGGGCCACGAACGGACCACGGGCACGGCCAGAAGCTTCGTGCAGCACGCGTGCCAGCACTTCTTTGCCCGAGCCCGTGGGGCCGACCAGCAAGGCGGTGACTTCGGCCAGGGCTACTTTTTGGGCCAGGGCCAGCAGGTGCTGGCTGGCGGGGTCGACAAACACCACGCTGCGTGTGGGCGGGGTGCTGGTGCGACAGGGGTTGGAGTTGAGCGAGTTGTGCAGACGCATCCACGAAGCATTGCGCACGTCACAGGCGGCCAACACGGCCAGAGCGCCTGAATGACTGGCTTCCACGGCCAGCTCCAAATCTTGGCGCTCGACCCGCGCTACCACGGGGGTGTTCAGACCGGCTTCTTGCAGGAGTTGCTGAACCGCCTTCAAACGGGTCACGTCCACGCTCAGGTGCAAAACCACGACGGCCGCATCGGCCGCGTGGGACACCAAGCTGTCCAGTGTGTGCACAGGCATCAAGGCCCAGCCGCTGGCGTGCAGGGCTTGGCTGTGCTCGGGGCTCAGCGGTTTTTCAGGGTCCAGCCAAAGGGCCAGAGGGGCAGATGCAGGAGATGGCTTCACGGTGTGGCCTCACATTCAGTTGGAAC
>CAJBLW010000466.1 GCA_903953985.1 uncultured Burkholderiales bacterium | reverse complement strand
CGGTCCGCTGCCCACCGTCAGGCCGCAGTGGCGTTGCACCTCGGGCGGCATCAACCAAGGCTCGAACAACCAAGTGTCGGGCACGCGCCGCATGTGCGGCAACCAACGGCGCACAAAGATGCCTTTGGGGTCGTGGTCTTGTGCTTGTTTGATGGGGTTGTAAACCCGCGTGGTGTTGATGCCGGTGGTGCCCGATTGCATTTGCAACTGGCTCCAATGGATGCCGGGCTCGTAGTCAAGAAACTGCGTAGCCAGCCATTGGCCCACGGGCCGCCAGTCCTGCCACAGTGGGTAAGCTGCCACCGACACCAGCATGGCCCGCATGCGAAAGTTCAGCCAACCGGTTTCGTGCAGCATGACCACACAAGCGTCCACCATGGGCCAGCCGGTGCGTGCCGAGGTCAGGGCCGCAAAGTGGGCGTCGTTCCAGCCGTCTTCGCGCAGGCCGTCATAACCCCGGTGCATGTTGCGCCATTCGATTTCCGGCTCGCTTTCGAGCTTTTGGATGAAGTGGCAATGCCAATACAAGCGGCTGATGAAGCCGACCAGGCCCGCCCGGTGCCTGCCCGCTTGCGGCGGCAAATCATCGAGCGCAGCGCGGGTGGCCTGCACCACCTCGCGCATGCTGATGCAGCCATAGGCCAAGTAGGTCGAGATGCGCGAACAGGCGGTGGGCGAAGACAAGGGCGATGAAATGCCACCTCGGTAACCCAGCGCCCGCGCATCCAGAAAGCAGTGCAAGGTCTCCAAACCCAGGCGACGCCCACCGCGCTGGCGCTGGGTGGGGTTGTGCTGCAGGCCGGGTGGCGGTGTCATCACTTCGGGGCCGGCATTTTCAGGCGCGTTAACAAAGCGCAAATCGGGCAGCGCTGCTTGCGGCGCGGCCATGTGCGCTTCCCAGCGGGCTTGCCAGGTGTTGCGGCTTTTCAGACGCCGCACCACGCCAAACTGCGCCCACTCTGTCCAGCCCACGCCCGCAGCGCGGCACCACGCGCCCACTTGCAGGTCGCGCTCGTAGGTGAAGGCGTTGCCAGTTTCTTCGTGCGCCACCAGCTCCGCAAAGGGCGCTTGGGCATGCAGGGCAGCCAGCACCTGTAACGCAGGCCCCACGCGCACCTGCAAGCTGCCGCCCAGTGCTTGCAACTCGTGGTGTAGCTCGGTCAAAGATTCGCGCACAAATTCAAAGTGCTGCAAGGCCGCATCGGGCTGCGCCCACAGACCCGGCTCGACGATGTACAGGCACAGCACCGGCCCTTGCTCGGCAGCGTGTGCCAGTGCCGCATGGTCGTGCAGGCGAAGGTCGCGCTTGAACCAGACCACGCGGTACGTCATGGCTGTGTCCCGAGGGCTGAGAGAGGCCCCAGTCCACCTGGCCCTGGACCGTAACGATTCGGATCGACCTTCACGCAATCGAGCAATGCTGTTGGCAGCGCGGGCGCTTGCTCGCGCAGGTAACGCCGCACCAGGTTGCCGCTGTGCCAAGGCGCGGTCGAACCGCTCCACACCGCCCGGTCTTGCACACGCCACTGGCCGCCCTGCAGGTGCAGCACCACCAGGCTGGGGTTGAGGGTATCAAAAGCCACCTCGGCCACGCTCCAGTCGTCTTGTTGCAACAGCTGGAGCAAGCGAGCGCTGCGCGAATCGGGCAAGCTGTGTTGCTGGATGGCCAGCAGGATGGCCTGGGCCGTGGGGCTATTGGGTGACAGCGTGGTGAGCGGTGTCCATGCTTTGCAATCGCTTTGCCAAGCCCGAGTTTGTTCGGCCGCCCAGCCTCTCAGGTCGTAGCGTTGGCCGTTCACCTCCAGCAGCTTCTCGCCGTCTTGGCTTACCCAGTCCACATGGCTATCGACCACCAGCAGGGCAGTGATCAGCGCCACGATAGCGGCCACATGCCGTTTCATGCCCTGCAACCTCGGCTTTTTTGTAGTGCTATTTCACGCATTTTTCGTGAATTTCATGTTAGTTGAAAATTATGAGTTGTTTTGTGACTGAGTGGTCATAGAATATCTTACCGTTACAGGAGAAGGCCATGATCCAGAAAAAAACCGTCAAAGCCCTTGACATCACTGTGTTCATCACTTCGCGTGCGGTGGTCAAACCCGTGACCACCGAAGAGATCGCCCACGGGCTGAGTCTGTCGTCTTCTTACACCGAATCGATTTTGAAAGAATTGCGTGAGGCGGGCCTGATCCGCGCCCACCGGGGCCCGGGTGGCGGCTACCAGATTCGCGGCAACCCCGAAGACATCAGTTTGTGGGACGTGGTGCAGCACTTTGAAGAGGTGCACAGCTTTGATGTCATCTACCCCGAGGGCGACCACCCGATGAAAGCCCTGGAAAGTTCCATCCAAAGCAACATGCAAGCTTTGCTGCAAGCACAAACCTTGTCCGATGTGGCTGTGCCCTTCATGCCGCCCGATGCGCGCTTGTCCTCCATGTTGGGGCAGTTTCGCCTTAAGCCGTTGCCTGCGCCGGTGATGCCGCGCGCCCCCAATTCGGTGTTTCAGCTCAGCATGATGATGTGAAACTGGCCCCGCTCAATGCGGTGCCCAAGCGAACTCGCGCAGCTGCGCCAAACTCACGTACTTCAGGGCTTTTTCGTGTGTGCTCTCCAACACCACCGGTGGGGCCACCCCGGCCTGTAAGGCTTCGCGCCAGCGTAAGGCGCACAAGCACCAGCGGTCTCCCGCCTTCAGGCCCGCAAATCGGTATTCAGGTCGGGGCGTGACCAGGTCGTTGCCACGCGAGACTGAAAAATCAAGAAAAGCCTGCGTGACTTTGGCGCAAATCACATGCGTGCCGGCATCTTCGTCGCTGGTGGTGCAACAGCCGTCCCTGAAGTAACCCGTGAGTGGGTCGTATGAGCAGGGGATCAATTCACCGCCGAGAACGTTCAAACCGGAGCGAGTCATGGGAGTCCAGGTACAAGTGATAAAGAAGCGCCTATTGTCCGGCGGTCCGCACACGCTGTCAGCCGGGCCGGGCAAAGGGGCAGGCGGCTCCAGGGTTTTGGCGGGGGGAATAGGGACAGGCGCGAGACAGGAGCGTGGAGGACGGGCCGTTAAGATGACAATCCGAGCCCCATGTTCATGAACTTTCCACTCATCACCGACCCGTATTTCTACCTGATTGCAGTGCCGGCGGTGCTGCTCTTGGGGGTGAGCAAAAGTGGTTTTGGTGCGGGCTTTGGTTCTTTGGCCGTACCCATGATGGCGCTGGCCGTCACGGTGCCCCAGGCTGCCGCGATCTTGATGCCCGTCTTGCTTGTGATGGACCTGTTGGGCTTGGCCGCTTTTCGCAAGGACGTGGACCGGGCGCTGCTGCGCTTCATGGTGCCCTTTGCCATGGTGGGCATTGTGCTGGGGGCCTTGTTGTTCAAACTGCTCGATGCGCAGCGGGTGGCGGCCATTGTGGGGGCGTTTACTTTGCTGTTTCTGGCCCAGCAAATGCTTTTCAAACCCGACCCCAACGGCCCACCTCCGCCGCGCTGGCTGGGTGGGCTTTTGCTGATCACCGCGGGTTTCACCAGTTTCATCGCACATGCGGGCGGGCCACCGGTCAACGCCTATGTCATGCGCCAGAAGCTCAAACCCATTTTGTACACGGGCACGTTGGCGTACCTGTTTTTCTTCATCAACATGGCCAAGTGGGCGCCCTATGCTTGGCTGGGTTTGTTGGACTCGCGCAACTTCGCGACCTCATTGGTGCTCTTGCCACTGGCCCCGATGGGCGTGTGGTTGGGTGTGCGCGTGGCGCGCCACCTCCAGCCCGATTTGTTTTACCGCCTGATTCGTCTGGGCATGTTCCTCACGGGCTGTAAGCTCTTGTGGGACGGCTGGCGCTGAACAGGCCTTTTTTCCATCCTCAGGAGACCTTTCATGAAAGCAGCCTGGTACAGCCGCAACGGCGAAGCCCAAGACGTGATGCAGGTGGGCGATTTGCCCACACCCAACCCCCAAGCGGGTGAGGTGCTGGTGCGCCTGGCCACCTCGGGCGTGAACCCGTCAGACGTCAAATCGCGTCGCGCGCGTCCCGTGAACGACCCCCTCATCGTGCCGCACAGCGATGGTGCTGGCGTGATCGAATCCGTCGGTGCTGGCGTGCCCGCCTCGCGCGTGGGCGAGCGGGTATGGCTGTGGAACGGCCAGTGGCAACGCGCTTTGGGCACCTGCGCCGAATACATCGCTTTGCCAGCAGCCCAGGCCGTGGCACTGCCCGAGGGCACCGATTTTTCCGCCGGGGCTTGTATGGGCATTCCAGGCCTGACGGCCGTGCAGGCTGTGATCTTGGCCGAGCGGTTGGCTGGCGATTTGCGTGGGCAAACGGTGCTGGTCACCGGTGCCTCATCGGCGGTGGGTCACTACATCACGCAAATGGTGACCCAGGTGGGTGGCCGTGTAATCGGCACCGTGGGCTCTGAGGCCAAAGCCGCGCACGCCCGCGCGGCAGGCATGCAAGAGGCTGTTTTTTACAAGACCGAATCGGTGCCCGAACGCGTCAAGGCCGTGACCCAAGGGCGTGGGGCCGATGTGATCATCGACATGGATTTTTCGACCACCGCCGCCTTGGCCTCGGCAGGCGCTTTGGCCCCACACGGTCAGGTCGTGTGCTATGGCTCGAACGCGCTGGAAGTAGCGCTGCCGTTCCGGCCTTGGCTTTACCAGTCGATGGGCGTGAAGTTCTTACTGGTCTATGACCTGACACCCGCTGACCGCCAGACGGCTGTAACGCGTTTGTCGGGCATTCTGGCTGCCCAGCAGTTGCAGCACAGCATCGGTGCGCGCTATGCGCTGGATCAAGTAGCGCAGGCGCACCGCACGGTGGAGGCGGGGCAGACGGTGGGCAATGTGGTGATCGATCTGTGAAGGGGGCGTGGCGGCAGAGCCACTGGGCGGGGGGCGGTCCCCAAGCCAAGGCGGCGCAATACGCCCGGGCATCCGTGGGTTTGCAGTTATGCTTGAAGAGCTCACCCGCTTTCCTGTTTTTGTCCCGGATTTTTTGATCGTTCATGGCTGCATCTCCCAAATCGCTTTCGGGCCTGGTCCCTTTCTTCAAGCCTTACCGCGTGG
>CAJBLW010000465.1 GCA_903953985.1 uncultured Burkholderiales bacterium | reverse complement strand
TTGGAGCCATGCCCTCATCGGGGAGCGATTTTGTGACCGCGCCTGGCATGTCCCCACTGTTTGGCCAAACACTGGCCGTGCAGGTGCGCCAGGCGCTGCAGGCCACGGGCAGCGACGAAGTTTGGGAGTTTGGTGCGGGCACCGGGGCACTGGCCCTGCAACTGCTGGACAGTCTGGACGATGCGGTGCGGTGTTACACCATCATCGATTTGTCGGGCAGCTTGCGCGCCCGGCAGGCCGACACCTTGCTCAAACATGCTGCCAAAGTGCGCTGGCTCGACGCCTGGCCCGATGCCATCGAGGGCGTGGTGCTGGGCAATGAGGTGCTCGACGCCATGCCGGTGCAACTTTTGCAGCGCACGCAAGGCGTCTGGCATGAGCGCGGTGTGGTCAACGTGACCGAGGGTGAGGTCCGTGGCTTTGCCTGGCAAGACCGATTCACCGAACTTCGCCCGCCTGTGGACATTGAAGGCGAGCACGATTACCTGACAGAGATCCACCCCCAGGCCGAGGCCTTCATCACCAGCTTGGCCGAGCGGCTCTTGGCGGGCCGGGGCGGGGCGGCTTTTTTCCTAGATTACGGTTTCCCCGAGGCCGAATTCTTTCACCCGCAGCGCCACATGGGCACCGTCATGTGCCACCAATTGCACCAGGCCGACGACAACCCGCTGTTGGCGGTGGGCCAAAAAGACATCACGGCCCATGTCAACTTCACGGGCGTGGCATTGGCGGGGCAAAACGCAGGGCTGCATGTGCTGGGCTATGCCAGCCAAGCCTGGTTTTTACTGAATCTGGGCTTGGCTGAGCGCATGTCAAGCGCCGGCCTGGCCGAGCGCAGCCAGGCGCAGCGCCTGGTCAATGAGCACGAAATGGGCGAATTGTTCAAAGTGGTCGGGTTCGCCACATCATCCGATTGGGTTGCCCAGGGTTTTGCCCGGGGTGACCGGTCACATCGCCTGTAAACGGGGTCAAGGCAAGCTTATGTTGCGTTGGCTCATCGTCGTGTTTTTGGCCCTGATTATTTTCAGTGGCTTGCAGAAATGGTTGCAAAAATTTGGCTTTGGCCGTTTGCCCGGTGATTTCCGCTTCCGCTTGTTTGGACGCGAGTGGTTCATCCCGCTGACCAGCACCTTGCTGCTCAGCATGGTGGCTGCAGCGATTGCACGGTGGGTATGAGGCCCGGGTGACGCAGAGGTTGGAGGCCTTCAACACGAACGTGTTACAGTGCGACACGCCATTGGCGACTTATGCCCATCTAGCTCCTTGCGAGCCGATAGCGCATCCCGGCAGAGGGATGCCAGTCTTGTCCTCCACTGTGCACATCGCCCGCCATGCTTACCTAAGCTGGGCCCAGACGATTTTTTGCTTCCTTTTTCATGCACCTCTGCACGGTGCTGTGGTTTGGCAGGCCTTGTGGCTTGCTCATGGGGGCACTTTTTGGCATCAGGACATGCCAAGACCCGTGCCGCTGCGCAGCCTCCAAGAGGGCCAGCCAAGCGGTGCGACCCCCTTCGTTAAAATACATGACTATTCACTACTGTTCACACCAACCCATCTCCATGGGAAAATTCCGAATTCAACCGTGTTCCAGGGCTTTGCCCAATGGCGCATTTGGCGCGCAAGTGTCCGTGGCCAGTGGCCGTGGCAGTGCCAGCACCGACCGCGTGATGCGGTTTGTGCCCGAATTTGCAACGCCTGACGCCGCCAGCCAATACGCCCTCGATGAAGGCAAATTGTGGGTAGAGCGCCAGACTTCCAAACCGATCCTGCTTTGAGAAAGACGTTTTAAATGGCTAAAGAAGAACTGATTGAACTGATGGGCGTGGTCAACGAAGTCTTGCCCGATACGCGTTTTCGCGTGACGCTGGACAACGGTCACCAACTGATTGCCTATTCGGCCGGCAAGATGCGCAAGAACCACATCCGCATTTTGGCGGGTGACCGCGTGACGCTGGAACTCTCGCCATATGACTTGAGCAAAGGCCGCATCAGCTTCCGTCACTTGGCTGGCCGCGCACCGATGGCGCCGCGCCGTCCACCGGCTCGTTAATCCTGTCCGGTTGATGGCGTTGACCTGAGTCAACGCGCCAGGCGCTTGAATTGCGGATCATGGCCCCCAAGTGATTTTTTAAACACGGGGGATTTCATGACTGTTTCAGCAGACGCTTTGCACATTGTTTGCCCGCATTGCCACACCACCAACCGGGTGCGTGTGGCCGACACACGCAACGCACCCGATTGCGGACAATGTCACCAAGCACTTTTTAATGGCCATCCGCTGGCGCTTGACGCCACCAGCTTCGACAAACACATTGGCCGCAGCCATGTGCCTGTGTTGGTGGACTTTTGGGCCCCTTGGTGCGGCCCTTGTCGCTTGATGGCTCCGGCCTACGAGCAAGCAGCAGTTTTGTTGGAGCCCGATGTTCGGGTGGCTAAACTCAATACCGAAGAAGCGCAGGCCTTATCAGCACGCTTCAACATCCGCAGCATCCCCACTTTGGCCTTGTTTGTCGGGGGCAAGGAAGTCGCCCGCCAGGCCGGTGCTTTTCGCACGGCGCAAGACATCGCCGACTGGACGCGCTCGCATTTTTGATGTGTTGTGCGGGTATCCCTTTTTCAGTCATCCCGCACGGTATGCGGGATCCATAGTTGGAACACCATGGACCCCGGATCAAGTCCAAGGTGGCAGATGGATGGCTCTTCTCGCCATTGTTGAAAAATCCAGGTGACGAATTGCATCAATTCGCCATTTGCTGAATCGCCCGGACCCGCGCCTGGGTGATTTGCTCGCCGATCTTTGGGCCAGTCAAGCCTGCTTGGGCCGCCGCTTGCGCGATCGGCGCCGTGTCGATGGACAACGCAGCCTGTTGGGCTTTCAGTAAGCGCTCGGCTTGCGGGTAAGACGCCTCTTCAAACCCCAGCCGCCCCCGCGCATCGCACTCACACGCTTGCAACACCCGCTCAAAACGCCCAGGTTGACGAATGGCGTCGCAGCGTTCCAGCAAGCGCATCAAGGCTTCTGATCCCAGCTCAGCGCTGCGGTGGATGTTGCCGTGTTCACGCGCCACCACCTCAGCGAGTTCCTTGCAATCCGTTGGCACGCGCAGGCGCTCGCACACCTTTTGCAAAAGCTTCACGCTGCGGCCTTCGTGGCCAATGTGGCGTGGCAATACGTCGGTGGGTGTGGTGCCTTTGCCCAAGTCGTGCATCAGGCAGGCCACGCGCACGGGCTGCGGCATTTTCAACCGCGCAGCCATGTCCATCACCAGCATCATGTGCACGCCCGTGTCCACTTCGGGGTGGTACTCCGCGCGTTGCGGCACGCCCCAAAGGCGGTCCAGTTCGGGCAGCAACACGCGCAGGGCACCGCAGTCGCGCAACACCTCGAACATGCGTGACGGCTTCTGGCTCATCAGCCCCTTTGACAGTTCTTGCCAGACGCGCTCGGGCACCAAGTGGTCCACTTCGCCGTCCTCGACCATCTGGCGCATCAACGCCATGGTTTCGTCAGCCACGCTGAAATTGGCAAAGCGCGCCGCAAAGCGTGCCACGCGCAGGATGCGCACCGGGTCTTCGGCAAAAGCTTCGGTGACATGGCGCAGCACCTTGGCTTGCAGATCACGCGCGCCACCATAGGGGTCGACGATCTGATCAGCCCACTCGTTAGGCAGCGCATGGGCCAGCGCCTCGGGCACCGCCATGGCGTTGACGGTGAGGTCGCGCCGGGCCAGGTCTTCTTCGAGGGTGACGCCAGGGTCGGCCTGCACTGCAAAGCCTTTGTAGCCCCGCGCTGTTTTGCGCTCGGTGCGGGCGAGGGCATATTCCTCGCGACTTTTGGGGTGCAAAAACACCGGAAAGTCTTTGCCCACGGGCATGAATCCTTGAGCGATCATGGCTTCGGGCGTGCTGCCCACCACCACCCAATCGCGGTCGTTCACGCTCTGGCCCATCAAGGCATCCCGCACCGCACCGCCGACGACAAACACTTGCATGGCCACCTCTTGGCTCAGCGAGCCACTCGGAAGGGCTCTTCGAAGTCGATGAAGTCCTGCTCAGCCAGCGCCCCTTCAATCCAGGCTTGCACGCCGGGCAGGGCGCACACGCGCTCCATGTAGGCGGCCACATCGGCCGGCACGGGCAGGGCGTAGGTTTTGATGCGCATGACCACTGGGGCAAAGTAGGCATCGGCCACGGTGAAGTTACCAAACAGCATGGGGCCACCGTGCTCTCGCAGCAGACCGCTCCACAGGCTGCAAATACGGTCCAAGTCGGCACGAACGGCGGGCTTATCGCGCAGCGCCAAAGCGCCAACCTCGCGCAGATGCGCCTCGATGTTCATGGGGCAGGCGCTGCGCAGGCCCGCAAAGCCGCTGTGCATCTCAGCACAAACGCTGCGAGCCCGAGCCCGGGCGGCACGCTCTTGAGGCCACAATTTTTTATCGGGGAACTGTTCGGCCACATATTCGGCTATGGCCAGCGTGTCCCAAATGGCCAGTCCATCGTGCACCAGCACAGGCACCTTGCCCACCGGGTTCAAGTCTTTCAGCGCAGCCTTGAATTGCGAGTCAGACGCAAAGCTGTCAAAGCGCACAAAGACCTCTTCAAAGTCAATGCCCGCCTGACGCAGCAGCACCCAAGGGCGCATGGACCAGGACGAGTAGTTTTTGTTGGCGATGTAGAGCTGAATCATGGTTTTTCCTGAAAATCAGACCCTGCATGTTAACGGTCACAAGCAAGGGATCTGGCCCAGTCAGCACCAAAGTGTTGTGCAGCACCAGGTGCAAAGAGCGAAGAGCGAAGAGCGAAGAGTTAAAAGGTACGCAGGGCGAAAAAGGATCGTTCACCCCAAGGTGTGTGAGGGGATGCGGCGGGTGACGATTCACGGTACCCCGTCATGAGGAACCCGCCGCATCCCCTCACACACCCACAAACAAGACCACCACCGGAAAAACCTCGCAAAGACCTCTTAAGAAAGCGCCTTATGAGCGAGAACTCAGCGCCCCGCCCCCGCACGCCAGCGGTTCAACTTGCTGCGCGGGCCGCGGTGACCCAGATAGGTCGGCGCCACGCCTGCGGCAGACGCTGCAACGATGCCCAAAGCCTGCAAGCCTGGCAGCTGGCCCGTGGCCACGTTGTCCACTTGCATCGACGCCAGGTTGTCCCGGCTCATGAGCGGTTCGCCGGGCGCCAGTTCCATGGCCGCCGCTTGCAGCCAGCCCACCCACATCGGCAGACCAATGACCGGACGGCCCCTACCCTGGTTCACACCCGCCCACTGACCGGCCCGCTTGACCAACTCGCCCAGCGTCAACACATCCGGGCCGCACAACTCGTAGGTTTGACCGGCGGTGTCCGGCTTTTGCAGGCACACCACCACGGCACGCGCCACATCGGCCACCCACACGGGCTGAAAGCGTGTGCCACTGCCCGCCAGCGGCATGAAAGGGACCACGCTTTGCAGGTCTGCAAACAAATTCAGGAATTTGTCTTCGGCCCCAAAAATCACGCTGGGCCGTAAGACGGTGAGGTCAAGCCCGGCGTTGTGCAAGACCGTCTCGCCCCGTGCCTTGCTGCGCTGGTACATCGAGGGGCCTTGAGGGTCGGCACCCAATGCGCTGACGTGCACCAGGCGCTGAACACCGGCTTTTTTCATGGCGTGGGCGATTTTGCCGGGCAAATCCACGTGAACGTTTTCAAAGCGCTCTTCGCTGCCGTGCAGCACGGCCACCAAATTCACCACCGCATCATGGCCGGGCATCAGCCGGGCCAGATCGGCTTCCTTGTGAACAGAGGCCTCGATCACGGTCAGGCCGGGCAGACTTTGCACGCTGGCCGCATTCACGGCGCGGCGCGTGGGCACGGTGATGTGGCAGCCCAGGCGTGCCAACTGTTCGCAAACGTGACGGCCGACAAAGCCGCTCCCCCCTAAGACCAGAACTCGCTGGTGGCTCATGCCGCGCTCAAGCCGTTGACGGATTGGTGCATGGCATCCATGGCTTGATCGACGATTTGGGTGCGCCATTCGTCGGTGTCGACGTAAAACGCGTCCATCAGGTCTTGTTTGATCTGTTTTTTCAGGGCTTCAGGCGCTTCGGGGTGCACGTGCAGCCAATGGTCGCCACGCAAGGCACCGATAACCTTGTCGGTCGGTTGGGTGCCGTATTCCATGGCAATGCCGGTGTACTCGGCTTGCGGGCATTCCTGGTAGGCCGACATCCACATCAGGCCCGTGAGGAAGGCTGAGCTGGACGAGCCATCGTAGATGGAGGTGATGCCCTGGCCCCACCAGGCTTTGGCGCGGGTGTAGGCCGCTGCGTCGTCGGCGCAGGCAAAAATGCGCTCGCCCACACCGCTGGGACCCAGGCCCGTGTGCAGGTCGATCCAGGCCATTTTCTGGCAGCGCTGGCCGTACTTTTGCAGCACTTGACGCAAGGTGAGGTTGCTCCAGGTGGGGGCCTGGCCACCAAAGAATAGACCCTCTGGAAATTCGTGCTGCCCTTGGGTGACGGCGGCCTGAAAGGCTTTCATGCCGCGCTGGGTGATGTACTGTGCGGTGGCCGCTGTATTGGCGGCATCGGGTGGCCAGACCTCGGGCAGCAGCAAGGGGTGGATTTCCTTGTAGGCCTCGTTGCGGGTGAGGGGCTTGGAGAAGTCCTGGAAGTTGCGGTTTATGTCCACGTTCTCATGGGTCACGCGCCGCACGTGCGAAAACCCGTGGGGGTTGAGCCCGTGGATGTAAAGCACGGCCACGCCGTTGGCCTTGGCAGTTGCACGCCAGGCGGTGTTTTGCAGAGCGTGGATTTGCACGCCTGAGCCGCAATAGCCCTCTACGCCGTGGCAAGCGCTGCTGATGACCAACAGCTGCTTCGCATCGGGCGCGCCGTCGAGCACCACGTCCATGGCCAGCTCTTCGCCATCGCGCCCTTTGAGCGGGTGGATGTTCGAGTCAACCTTCAGGCCTGCAGCATTCGCTGCGTTCAAAAACTTTTGGCGGGCTTCAGCATAGCTCTTGGAAAAGCCGGTTTGTATTTCGGTCATGCGGATTTTTCGTTTAAGCGGTTTGTGTGGGTTGGGCCAGCCACTGTGTGGCAAGTTCTACCCAATACGTGCCACCCAATGGGATCAGGTCGTCGTTGAAGTCGTAGCTCGGGTTGTGCAAGGTGCAGGGGCCGCCGCCGTGGCCCATTTCGCGGTGTGCACCGTCGCCGTTGCTGATGAACACATACGCGCCGGGTTTGGCCTGCAGCATGTACGAGAAATCTTCTGCGCCCATGGTGGGCTCTTGGTCCACCACATGGTCGGCGCCCACAATGCCGCCCATGACATGGCGGGCAAAATCGGCCTCCAACGGGCTGTTGATGGTGGGCGGGTAGTTGCGGTGGAATTCAAATTCGCATTGCGCGTCAAAGGCGGTGCAAATCGATTCGGCCACTTGCTTCATGCGCTTTTCGATCAGATCGAGCACCTCGATGCTGAAGGTGCGCACCGTGCCCTGCAACTCGCACGAGTCGGGCACCACGTTGGTGGCTTCGCCTGCGTGGATCATGGTGACCGAGATCACGCCTGCATCCACCGGCTTTTTGTTGCGGGTGATGATGGTCTGAAAGCCTTGGACCATTTGGCAAGCGATCGGCACCGGGTCGATGCCGTTGTGCGGCAGGGCGGCGTGGCTACCTTTACCGCGGATGACGATTTTGAATTCGTTGCTCGAGGCCATCACGGGGCCAGCGCTGACGGCAAAGGTGCCCACTGGCGCGCCGGGCCAGTTGTGCATGCCGAACACGGCTTGCATCGGGAACTTTTCAAACAAACCGTCCTTGATCATCTCGCGGGCACCGCCGCCGCCCTCTTCGGCGGGTTGGAAGATCAAATACACCGTGCCGTCAAAGTCGCGGTGCTTGGAGAAATGCTTGGCCGCTGCCAGCAACATGGCGGTGTGGCCGTCGTGGCCACAGGCGTGCATCTTGCCTTGGTGTTTGCTGGCGTGGGCGAAGGTGTTGAACTCTTGCATGGGCAGTGCGTCGATGTCGGCGCGCAAGCCGATGCCGCGCCCGCAAGCGCCGCCATCACGTCCGTGCACGATGCCCACCACGCCGGTGGTGCCCATGCCGCGGTGGATCGGGATGCCCCAGTCGGTCAGTTGCTGGGCGACCACGTCGGCGGTGCGCACCTCCTGAAAGCACAGCTCGGGGTGAGCGTGAATGTCTTTGCGAATGGCCGCGATGCTGGCCGCGTCGGTGAGGATGGAGTCGATGATTTTCATGGGTACAGTCTAGCCACACTTGAGCTGGATTGCCAACATCCCTGTGCACATGGGGGACAAACGGACCGCCCGCAAAGGGGCAGGTTTGAGCCACAATCAGACCGAATGATTGCCCCAAGCCAGTCTTAACCTTCTACACAGCCCCATGATTGACGTCCTTTTGGCCCCCCAAATCGTGCGCGGCGCCTGCCCGCACGACTGCCCCGACACCTGCGCTTTGCTCACGACCGTCGAAAACGGCCGAGCTATCAAAGTGCAGGGCAATCCGGCGCATGCGCAGACCGATGGTGTGCTGTGCACCAAAGTCTCGCGCTACACCGAACGCACCTACCACCCCGAACGCTTGCTCCAACCCCTGAAACGATCGGGGCCCAAAGGTTCTGGCCAATTTGAACCTGTGAGCTGGGATGAGGCGCTGGACGACATCGCCACACGTCTGAAAACCATCGCCGCTCGCGACCCGCAGGCCATCCTGCCCTACAGCTACGCGGGCACCATGGGCCTGGTGCAAAGCGAGTCGATCGCGGCGCGTTTTTTCCACCAGCTGGGCGCGTCGCTCTTGGACCGCACGATTTGCGCCTCGGCTGGGGCCGAAGCCCTGACCCAGACCCTGGGCAACAAGGTGGGCATGAAGGTCGAGTTTTTTGTTGAATCCAAGCTGATCGTCATCTGGGGCAGCAATTCGATTGGCAGCAATCTACACTTTTGGCGCATTGCGCAAGAGGCCAAACGCAACGGCGCCAAGCTGGTCTGCATCGACCCCCGTCGCAGCGAAACGGCCGAAAAATGCCACGAACACATCGCCCTGCGTCCCGGCACCGATGCCGCGCTGGCGCTGGCGCTCATGCACGAGTTGATCGTCCATGGCTGGCTCGACCAGGACTACATCGACCGATACACCCTGGGCTGGGACGCCTTGATGGCGCGCGCCTTGCAATGGACGCCCGAGCGTGCAGCCGAAGTCTGCGGCGTGCCGGTTGAACAAATACGCCAACTGGCACGCGACTGGGGCACCACCCAGCCCGCTGCCATTCGCCTGAACTACGGCATGCAGCGCGTGCGCGGGGGCGGTAACGCGGTGCGGGCAGTGGCCTGTTTGCCCGCGCTCAACGGGGCTTGGCGCCACCGGGCGGGTGGGGTGTTGCTCAGCAGTTCGGGGCATTTTCCGGTGCGGCGCGCGGTCTTGCAGCGGCCCGATTTGCTGGGCGAACGCCGTCCGCGAACGATCAACATGAGCACCATTGGCGACGACTTGCTGCGCCCTGCTTCAACCGTTTTCGGTCCGAAGATCGAGGCCCTGATCGTTTACAACAGCAACCCGGTGGCGATTGCGCCCGAGTCGGGCAAGGTGGTGCAGGGCTTTGCCCGCGAAGACTTGTTCACCGTGGTGTTGGAGCATTTTCAGACCGACACGGCCGACTACGCCGATTTCATCTTGCCCGCAACAACGCAGTTGGAACACTGGGACATCCACACCAGCTACGGCCACACCGACGTGCTGCTGAATCGCCCAGCCATTGCGCCCGTGGGCGGTGCGCGGACCAACACCGATATCTTCCGGGCCCTGGCCGCACGCATGGGTTTGGATGCCCCGTGTTTTGCCGAAAGTGACGAAAGCCTGTGCCGCAGCGCCATTGGTGACGAGAAAGACTTTGAGCAGCTGCTGGCGCACGGCTTTGCTTCTTTGCCTGTGCCCGATGCGCCGTTCGCGCAGGGCGGCTTTCCATCGCCATCGGGCAAGTGCGAGTTTTTCAGCCAACGCCTGGCCGATCAGGGCCTCGATGGCCTGCCTGACCATTTGCCCAATTACGAATTGGCCGCGCCCGGTGGCCTTTACCCGCTGGCCATGATCTCGCCGCCTGCGCGCAACTTCCTCAACTCTACCTTCGTCAACGTGCAAAGCCTGCGCGACATCGAAGCCGAGCCGGTGCTCGAGATGCACCCGCAAGACGCGGCGGCGCGGGGCATTGCCGACGGCGCGGTGGTGCGCGTGTTCAACGACCGGGGCACTTACCACTGCAAGGCCAAGGTCAATCAGCGTGCGCGACCTGGTGTAGTCAACGGCCTGGGCATTTGGTGGCGCAAGCTGGGCCTGAACGGCACCAATGTGAACGAGCTGACCAGCCAACACCTGACCGATTTGGGCCGAGCGCCCGTTTTCTACGACTGCCTGGTGCAAGTTGCTGCCGATTTGGCATTCAAACCGACCGCCCATTCGGCTGCCACAGCCCACACCTGAACCCCCAAAATCACCTTACAAACACCATGCCTGAACTGAACATTGAACGCACTCACACCCTGGGCCTGGCCGGCGCACGCACCGTGGCCGAGCGCTGGCGCGAACAGGCTGAGCAAGAATGGGGCATGGCCTGCGAGTTTGAGCCAGGTGAGTCTGAAGATCACATGCGCTTTGCCCGCAGTGGCGTAAGCGGCGAATTGGTGGTGACCGATACGCGCTTTGACCTGCAGCTGAAACTGGGTTTTTTGCTGGGCGCTTACAGCGGCAAGATCGAAGAAAAAATCAAAGCCAATCTGGACGAGTTGCTAGGGCCCGTGGTCTGAAGCCTTGCGTTTGGATCCGTGGTTGTCATACCCGGCTTGACCGGGCCTCCATGAATGCCGAAGACATGGGCCCCCGATCAAGTCGGGGGTGACAAAGAGTTTGTGCTGGGGTGACGGAAAAAGAGAGCCAAGGATCATGCGCATGAGGGTGCTTGCAGCGCTCGTTCAAGGCAAATCCTTGCTGGCCTCGGCAACAGGTGAGGTGCGCGGACCGACCGAACCCAGACGTGTTTTGAGCGATTGGGGCTGGCGCGTCAAGATGGCGGCGTAGTTGGTGGTGTTGGACAGCACTTTTTTCACGTAATCGCGCGTTTCCTGAAACGGAATGTTTTCGGCCCAGATGGCCGCTTCCAGCACAGGACCTTTGCGCCAGTTGCGCGGGCGACTGGGGCCAGCGTTGTAGGCGGCGGTGGCCATGGGCATAGAGCCCTCAAAGTCGTCCAGCACCAGCTTCAAATAGCCTGTGCCGATGGCCACGTTGACTTCTCGGTCGTTGATCTGATCGGGGGTGAATCCTGTCAGACCGATCTTTTTGGCGGTCCATTTGGCAGTGGCAGGCATCACTTGCATCAGGCCCGAGGCCCCGACGTGTGAACGGGCGTCCATGACGAAGCGGCTTTCTTGCCTGATTAAACCGTAAACATAAGCTGG
>CAJBLW010000464.1 GCA_903953985.1 uncultured Burkholderiales bacterium | reverse complement strand
CAATCGCGTCGGCCAAGCCCACTTCGCGGGTCATGCGTTCCAGCTGGGCGGTGTCCAGGTCTTGCGCCAAACGCGCCCAAGCGGCTTCTCGCACCGCACGTGGGGCCATCACGCTGTCGATGCCGGCCAAGGTCACGCCGCGCAAGATGAAAGGCGCGACCGAACTCGGAAAGTCCATGCCTTGCGCCAAGCCGCAGGCGGTGACCACGCCGCCGTATTGGGTGCTGGCGCATGCATTGGCCAGGGTGTGGCTGCCCACGGTGTCGACCACGCCCGCCCAGCGTTCTTTGGCCAGCGGTTTGCCGGGGGCCGACAGTACGGCCCGGTCCATCACGTCGGCCGCGCCCAGCTGGCGCAGGTAGTCGGCCTCTTGCAGGCGGCCGGTGCTGGCCACCACGCGGTAGCCCAACTTGGCGAGCAGCGCAATCGCCACGCTGCCCACGCCGCCGCCTGCGCCGGTGACCAAAATGTCGCCCTTGTCTGGCGTGACGCCGTGCTTTTGCAGGGCCATCACGCACAGCATGGCGGTGTAACCGGCCGTGCCGATGGCCATGGCCTGACGCGGTGTGAATGCAGCAGGCAGTTTGACCAGCCAGTCGCCCTTCAGGCGCGCCTTTTGCGCCAAGCCGCCACTGTGGCTCTCGCCCACGCCCCAACCGTTCAAAACGACTTGGTCACCCGCTTTGAACAGCGGGTGTTGGCTGTCGGTCACGGTGCCTGCCAGGTCGATGCCGGGGGTGAGTGGAAATTTGCGCACCACGGGCGACTTGCCGGTGATGGCCAGGCCGTCTTTGTAGTTGATGGTGGAGAAGTCCACCTGCACCGTCACGTCGCCTTCGGGCAGTGCGCTGTCATCCAGCGTCTTCAAGGTGCAGCGGTAACCGGCGTCGTCTTTTTCAATTTGCAGGGCTTGGTAAGTCATGGGGTTCTTTCAATCAAATCAAGAGGTTTTTTGTAGGAGCGGGCTCTGACCGCGATCTGGCATGGGTGAAGGCCCGCATCGCGTTCAGAGACCGCTCCTACACAGGCAGAGGCAGCGCTTCCGTTGCAGGGCCAGCTTCATTTGCGGTTGACCAACACAATGCCCACCGCCACCAGCGTCAAGGACAGCACCAGCGTCAGGGTCACGGCTTCGCCCAGCCAGAGCATGCCAAACAACAAGGCGAACAGCGGCGTGAGGAACACAAAGGCCGAGATTTTGGTGGCCGGGTAGTGGCCCAGCATCCACATCCAGGCCAGGTAGCTGGCGAATGCGCCCACCGTGGATTGCACCGCCACAGAGCCCAGGGCAAAGCCACTCCAGTGGCCGTCCCAAGGCTCGCCTAACCCGTGGGAGAGCAGGATCAGCACGGCGGTGCTCACGGCCAGTTGGTAAAACAGCAGTTTTTCGGCGGCCAGTCGCGTGAGGTTGGCCGCGCGGATGGCCACCGTCGTCAGGCCCCACAGTGCGCCAGCGGCCAGGCCCATCAGGTCACCCGTGGCACCCCCGCCGCCAAAGCCTTCACGCAGGGCGAACACCACCGCTGCAAATGCGCAGGCCATGCCTAGCCACTGCACAGGCCGCAGGCGTTCGGTGCGGATGAACCAAGGCAACAGAGCCGCCACCCAAAAGGGCGAGGTGTACAAAAACACCGTCAGCCGCGAGGCTGAGGTGTGCTGCAGGCCGATGTAAATGAAAGCAAACTCCGCCGCAAACAGGCTACCCACCAGCAAACCCGCCCACAAACTGCCATCGCGCTCAAACAGGCGCACCCCGCGCCACTGGCACCAGAGCCACAGCAGCGTTGTCGCCCCCAATCCGCGCACCGCCGACTGGAACACGGGCGGCAATTCGGCCACCGTGGCTTTCACCAATACCTGCTGAAAGCCCCAAAACATGCAGCACACCAGCAAGATGCCCACGGCCAGGGCGTCCAGGTGGTCTTTGCGGGGGCGGATCGAAGTACTCATGCCACCCATTGTGCCGCCCCTCTACTCAAGCGGTCTGTCACTTGAGCGTTTAGAGTTCGGGGTTCAGTGTTCTGGGTCCAGAGTTGAGCGATCAGCGGGGACCCGCCCCAAATGCTCAAAGCCCAACGCCCCATGCCCAGCACCACCCACCCCAGTCCACCTTGGTCGCGACGCGATCTGCACCGCGCGGCCTTGGCTGCCGCGCTGGCGCCGTGGGTCACGCCTGGTGTGCAGGCCCAAAGCGCACCGCCGCGCTGGCAGGTCAATCCTTTCAGTCTGGGCGTGGCCAGTGGCCAGCCACAGCCTCGCAGCGTGGTGCTGTGGACGCGTTTGCTCATCCACGAAGCCGATGCAGCCCGCCAAGCGCCAGGTGCCCCCGTGGCGTGCGAGCTGTTTGCCGATGAGGCTTTGCGACAGCCTGTTCGCCAATGGACATTGAACACCGACGCCCGTCGGGGCCACAGCCTGCATGTGCTGGCCGATGGACTGCAGCCAGGGCGTCCTTATTGGTACCGATTTACCAGCGGCAACGCCGTCAGCCCGGTGGGCCGCACCCGCACCAGCCCGGCTTTGAGTGAGACCGTGCGCCGCCTGCGCTTGGGCCTGGCGTCTTGCCAGCACTACGAGCAAGGCCACTTCGCTGCGCACCGCGACATGGCCGCGCAAGACCTGGACTTGGTGCTGTTCGTGGGTGATTACATCTACGAAAGCAGCAACAAGCAATACAAGATCCGGGCCCACGAAAGCGGCATGCCCGACACGCTGGAGGCGTACCGCGCCCGTCACGCGCACTACAAGAGCGACGCCCACTTGCAGGCCTGTCACGCGGCCCACCCTTGGCTCATGACCTGGGACGACCACGAGGTGGTGAACGACTACGCCAACGACTTGGACCGCAACTTCACCGACGCGGCGGTGTTCTTGCAGCGGCGAGCGGCGGCTTACCAGGCTTACTTTGAACACATGCCGCTGCGCTTGGGGCCTGACCCGCAGCAGCCCAGCCAAATGCGCATCCATGACCGCATGGCCTGGGGCACGCTGGCCGACTTGTGGACGCTGGACTGCCGCCAACACCGCGACCACCAGGCCTGCCCCGACCTGATGCGGGGCGGCGGGCGCGTGGTCATGGGTTGCGATGCGCTGGCCGATCCGGCACGCAGCATGCTGGGCCAGGCGCAAGAGCAATGGCTGACCGCGGGCTTGACGCAAAGTCAGCGGCGCTGGAAGCTGCTGGCGCAATCCACCTTGATGGCCAGCAGTGGCATTCAGACCCCCTTGGGGCGCAGTGCCTTCACTGACGGCTGGGACGGTTACCCGCAAGCGCGGGCGCGGTTGTTGCAGACCGTGGCCGACGCGCGACTGAGCGATGTGGTCATGCTGGGTGGCGATGTGCACGCCAACGTGGCCGCGCAGTTGCGCGTGCAGCCGGGCGATGAGCGCTCGCCCGTGGTGGCCAGTGAGCTGGTCACCACCTCGGTCTCCACCCGGGGCATGTCAGCCAAACTCATGGCGCAAATCCAGCGCGACAACCCGGACATCCGCCACGCCCGATCGGATCAGAGGGGCTACACCCTGATCGACATCCGTCCCGAGCACCTGGTGGCGCAGTTCTTGACCACCCCGCACCCAGCCCAGCCCGAAGCCCGACTGGCGCTGCAGGGGCGCTGGACGGTACAACAGGGGGTGGCGGGCGTCGAGCCGGGTTCTTGAACAGGCCCGACCGCATCCAAGGGTTACCATGCGGTTTTTTTTTAGGCTGCATGGCTAGAATCCTTGCATGAACACCACCCACGTGACAGCGCCCAAGAAATCCTTCAAAGTCCAGATGCTCGCCGCCCGCGAAACGGCCATCATCCAATCGGTCAACCGTTTGTTGTCCGAAAAAGGCTTTGATGCGATGACGGTGGACGAGGTGGCGGCCGAGGTGGGCATTGCCAAGGCCAGCCTGTACAAGCACTTCACCAGCAAGGAAGAGTTGGCCTGCGCGGCCATGGTCACCGCCATGCGCCGGGCGCAAGAGGTCATCCAGAGCACCGATTCGTCTTTGCCCCCGCTGGACAAAATCAAAGCCGTGACCCGCTGGACCATGACACTGAAGTTGCAAGGCCTGATGCCCTCTCTGCCTAGCCAGAACTCCAGATTGCGCGCCACCTTGATGGCCAGCAAGGACTACATGGACAGCTTGATGGAGGTGAGCGACGCTTTGGGCGGCTGGATCGAAGAGGCCCAAGCCCAAGGCCAGATCAACAAGGCCTTGCCCGCTGTTGCGGTGCTCTACACCTTGTATGCCCGAGCCTGCGACCCGGTGCTGGAATTTCTGAAAATGGGCGAACAACACACCGACGAGCAGATCCTGGATTTGGTGATGAGCACCTGTTTTGATGGGCTGAACGCCCGCTAAAGTCAGGCTGTAGCAACCGGGGATTTGGACAAAGCCCCAAACCTTTCAGAAGCGCTTTGGCGTATTTGTTCCGACACCCTTTGTACCGATTCTGAGGGTTGAGGGTCAACGCGAAGGGTCAAACCGACGGGTCCCTCGGTGGCGCTCGTGTCGATCTGCAGGCGCACCAGCGTGCCCTGTCGCAAATCGTTTTCTATGGCACCCCGTGGAACAAACCACACAGCATCGCTGTGCAGTACATAACTGCGGCCGAAAGACAGGTCGATGGTTTCAATGACTTTCAAAGGCAGACCCGTGCCCACTGCCATGAAAAAACGGTCTGCGGCTTCCCTGATACGTGTCCCCGCATCGGGCAGGATCAAACGGTAGCCGTCCAAAAGGGCGGGATCGATGTTTTGTCGCAAGGACAGAGCATGTCCTGGGCGAACCACGAGCAGCAAGGGCTCGGTGTACAGGTGCTCAAAGGTTAAACCCTGCATGTCCGACGGTTCTGCGAGGCGACCGATCACCATGTCCAGAACCCCTTGTTTCAAGGCGGCAATCAGCTGAGCATTGCTGCCTGTTCGCACGGACACGCGGGCCCGTGGCGCCAAGGCGGCAAAGCGCACCAGAGCGGGTGCCAGCACCGTGGCGCCCACATTGGGCAAGGCGCCAATCACCAGGGCTGGGGCCTCGCCCTCTTCTTCGGCGGACAGGCTGGACAGACCATCGTGGATCGCCCGCAAGCCGGACCCCGTGTGCCTGACCAAAATTTGTCCCGCCCCGGTCAATGTGACGCCTCTGGGTGAGCATTCAAAAAGTCGATGGCCTGCAATGTCTTCGAGTTCGGCCAGGGTTTTGGTGACGGCGGGTTGCGAAATGCTCAAGGCTTTGGCGGCACGCACCAGGGAGCCGTGTTCGGCGATCGCCACCAAGGTGCGCAGGTGACGCATTTTGAGGCGGTCTTTCAAAGGCATCGAACAAGCATAACCTGCAAAAAGCCGGGTTCGACCCAGGCACAGACGGCATGCCCCTTGGGCAGTCAGGTCAGTCGTGCCAGCAAAGCAGCGGCGTTGCCATGCAAAACCATGGCCTGATCGGCGGACGAAAGACGAGACCGTTGGATGCCCGCGAGGGTTCTGTCGGTCTCGAAAATGGGGCAATCGGTGCCCAGCACCACCCGGTCGGCGCCGAACACCGCCACGGCTTGTTCCAGGGCCTGAGGGCCCAGCGAGGCGCAGTCCACCCACACGGCGCGTGCCCGGCTCGAGGGCATGGGCCGGGCAGGGTCGCGCAGGGCCAGCATGTGGTCCATGCGTTCGACCACAGCCGGAAAAGTGCCGCCCAGGTTGGCCACTTGGACGGTGATGTTGCGCCACGGTTGCAAAAAGTCCGACAGCAGCAGCGTCACCATGGCCTGGCCAACCTCGTGCTGAACGGCCAGCGCACGGCGAGCCAGATCGTGGTCAGGGGGCGCATCGGGCAAGGCGCCACTGTCGGGCATACGTCCGGGGTGCACAAAAAAGTGCGCTCCCAGCGCTTCGGCGGCTTCAAACAATGGCCGGATGCGTGCGGCGGTGGCTTCGCTGCGAAAGGCATCCACCGGCAAAATGGCCCCCAGCAGCCCCAGCTCCAGCCGAGCGCGGCGCAGTTCGGCCACGGCCGCGTCCATGTCGGCCAGGGGCAGTGCAGCGAGTCCGCAAAATCGTTCGGGTTGCGCCCGGCACAACTGGCTACACGCATCATTGAAAGCGCGCACCAGCGGCGCTGCCTGGTCAAAAGGCAAATTGTCGATACCAAACAAACCGGGCAATGACAGCATTTGTTTTGCCACGCCTTGTTGCAACATGTGCTGAAGTCGCAGTGACGGGTCGGTGTAGGCTTCGCTGAACCCCAGGGTGCCGATTGGCATGACCAAGCGCTCGGCCCCATCGGCCAGCACCTCTAGCCGAGGCACCTGACCTTGACGCTGTCGCAGCGCATGGGCCACCTGCGGGGGCACCCAGTGCGCGTGCATGTCGATGGCGCGAGCGCCCAGGCTCATTCGGCTTTGGCCCCGGAAGTCTTGACGACTTCAGCCCAGCGGGTGACTTCGCTGTCAATGAACTTGCCAAACTCCTGGGGTGAAGAGATCGAGGGTGTCGCCCCGAAGCTGGCCAGCAGGTCCTTGACGTCGTTTTGCTGCATGATTTTGCCGATCTCGGCGTTCAGCCGGTTGACGATGGCCGCGGGTGTGCCTGCGGGCGCCACGATGCCAAACCAAGGTTCAACGTCAAAGCCGGGCAGGCCGCTTTCGGCAATGGTGGGCACATCCGGTATGGCTGGCGAGCGTTTGCCGCTGGGGGTCGCCAGCATGACCAGTTTGCCGCCCGCCACATGGGGCTTGGCGACGGCGTATTGCAAAAACATGGCCGAAACTTGACCGCCCAGAAGGTCGGAAGTGGCAGGGCCGTTGCCCTTGTAGGGGACGTGCGTCACGTCGACGCCAGCGCGGGTTTTGAACAACTCCAATGCCAGGTGCGCGCCCGTGCCGATGCCACCGGAGGCGAAGTTGATTTTGCCGGGGCTGGCCTTGGCCAGGGTCAGAAACTCACTCACGTTTTTCGCAGGGACAGACGGGTGGGTGACCAGCACCATGGGCGACCAAGCCGCGCGGATCACGGGGCTGAAGTCCTTGCGGGCGTCGTAGCTCAGCCGCGACGCCATCAGGCTTTCATTGATGGCCAAGTCGGGTGCAACCAAGAGCAGGGTGTAGCCATCGGCAGGCGCGCGCGCCACCATGGCACTGCCAATGGTGCTGCCGCCACCGCCTTTGTTGTCCACGATCACGTTCTGCCCAAGTCGAGTCTGAAGTTGGGCAGAAAGGAGGCGGCCCAGAATGTCTGTGAACCCGCCGGGCGGGTAAGGCACCACCAAACGGATGGGTTTGTCGGGGTAGGCGGTTTGGCTGAAAACAGCGGTGCAGGCACTCAGTGCCAGCGCAGCAAAAATGGCACGTCGGGAAAAACGGAACATGGCAGTCTCCTCATTTGAAAGGCCAACAGATCATTCATCACAAAAGGCGTTGATGCGCCAACAAGCTCAAAGGTCCAGTTGTCTCTTTTGGGCGGTACCCGCCTGGCGAAATTGCGACAACGGCGGCATCAGATAACGCCGCAGGTCAGTGGGGTCGGCGGCCGGGTCGGCAGCCACAGGGCGGGTGCCGGCGATGGTCACGCGCTCCATCAGGCGACGCTGCGGGTAGTAATCGTGCAAGGCGGAGTGTTGCACATGGCGGTTGTCCCAGAACACCACCATGTTCGGCTCCCAGCAGTGCCGGTACTGGTATTCGTGAATCAGGGTCTTGCGGTACAGCATGTCCAGGATCATGCGGCTCTCATCTTCGGCCATGCCCTTGATGTGCAACGTGAACTGCGGGTTGACAAAAATGACCTTTTTGCCAGTGATGGGGTGCACCGATACCACCGGATGGGTGACGGCAGGATAGCGGTCTTCAAAGCGACGCAGTTTTTCGATGCCATCCGCGTCGGTGGGAAAAAGGCTGCGAAAAGGCTTGAAGTCGTGGACGGCTTCCAGGCCCGAAAAAAAGCGCTGCCAGCGGTCGGACAATCCTTCGTACACCGCTGACATGCTGGCAAATGCGGTGTTGCCGCCATGTTCGGGGATGATTTTGGAGCACAACGCAGTGCCCATGGGCGGCGCCTCGCGAAAGGTTTCGTCGGTGTGCCAGATGTCTGTGGGGGCAGGAGGATTGCCCTCCTTGTTGTCATAGACGATCAACTCGGGGGCGTCGGCGCTGCTGGTGGAAAAGGGGTGAACGCTCAAGGTGCCGAAACAGCGGCCAAAGCGTCGCAGGTCTTCCGAGGAAATGACCTGATCCGGAAAGACCAATACGCCATGTTGAGCATGGGCCAGTTTGAGGGCCTCGACCGTGGCGTCGTCCAGCGCCTGGCGCAGATCGATGCCGGTGATGCGCGCACCCAGAAAAACGCCAACACGGCGAATTTCCAGTGCCGAGGAAGCCGCCGTCGCGGGGGCCTGTTGGGTTTCAGTGGCCATGACCTATAACTCCTTGTGGTGCTGCGAAAGCAGCCAGCCCATCAATATAAGGGCAGGAGTCGCTCAAATGAATTGAAATTGCAAGGGCAATGGTATTCCCTCAGGTTATGACCAGAAAGTTGGGCGTGTCGACACGGGGGGCGGACCCGCCGGCTAACCAACGCCCGTCAGCGCACCAACAGCACAGGCACTTTGCAGTGCGCCAGCACCTGCGTGGCGACCGAGCCCATGACCAGGTTGCCCAAGGTGCCGTGGCCGTGCGAGCCCATCACCACCAGGTCAAACTTTCCGCTGTCGGCAGTCTTGGAAATGGTCTCACCCGCATGGCCTACTTTGGCCGCGGTTTTGGCGTCGATGCCGTGGCGTAGCAAAAACTTGGTCACTGGGCTGAGCACTTTTTCGGCTGCGTCGCGGTGATAGGCCTCGACCATGTCTTTGCCCACGGCAGCGCGTGCACGGGGGGGCAGCTGGGCGCTCACCGTCAGCAGGGTGTAGCGGTTGTTCGTGCTGAAAAGTTCATCGTGCGTGGTCAAGTAGGCCAGCATTTTTTTGGTGTATTCACTGCCATCAACGGCCAATAAGATCTTCATGAGGGTCTCCTGTTGCGGATCAAACAAGTCTTCACTCTAGGCCGGGCAGGGCCTTGAAGTCTTGACCTAGGTCATGAAATCAGAAGGTGGCGTGTGCCGTCACGTCGGGGCAGCGCTGACGCCTGCGCCACGAACCTCCAGCAAGCATTGCGGTTTGAACATCCCTTGCTCGTTTTTGCGCGCATAACCCAGCGGGTTGGCCACCACGCGGCAGCCGTTTTGGGTGTAGTCGCTGGGGCAATGCAAATGGCCGTGCAGCCACAGCTGGGCGTGGGGCAGCAAGTGGTCGAGCGCGTTGCAAAAACCCGCCGTGCCCGGCACCCGGCCGTAGCGCGGGTCGGCGCTGCTCAAGCTGGGCGCAAAGTGCGTGACCACCACGGTCGGGCCGGCAAAAGGCGCGTTCAGTGCAGCACTCAACCAGTCCTGACATTGCAGGGCTTGCTCGCGCAGGCCCTCTGCCAGCCAAGGTTCACCTTGGCGTGTGGTCAGGGTTTTGCGCAGGTAATAGTTGGCGGCCCGAAAGGCCTTGTCGCGGGCCTTGAGTTGGCGCGTGAATTGGCTGTTGGGGTGGCTGAAGTGTGCTGGAATTTTGTCGGTTAGCGGGTCGGGAATGGGCTGCCCGGCCAGCGGCCCCAGTGCATCAAAGTCGGTCCACAGCGTGGTGCCCACAAAGCGCACGCCGCCCAGTTGCAGCACCTCGCGCTCCAGCCAGATGATGCCCAGCCGCTCACAAGTTTGGCGCAGCCGGGTGTGCGCCGCGTCAAAGTCCAGTCCGTCGTATTCGTGATTGCCGGGCACAAACAGCACGGGTGTGGGCCAGCCGTGCAGCGGCGAAAACCGAGCCAGGCCAAAGTCGCCGTCGCCTGCGTTGGCTAGGGCCGAGCCCGCTTGGTAAGAGCCAATGTCGCCCGCCAGCACCAGCACATCGGCACCGGGGGCCGGGCTGGGCATGAAGTCGGGGTTGGACTCCAAGTGCAGGTCGGATAGGAGCTGGATGTTCATGTTGGGATGTCGTGGGTCGGCATATCGCTGGAAAATGCCTGCTGGGCCACTTGTTGGAGTTGGGTGCGCAGCCATTGGTGTGGGCTGTCTTGATGGCGTTTGCGGTGCCACAGGGCATGCACTTGCACGGGCGGCACGTCAAAGGGCAAATCGTGCAGCACCAGTTCGCGGGCCATGCCGGTGGTGGCCACAAAGTGGCGCGGCAGCACCGTGAGCAAATCGGAGTTCACCACCACTCGGCCGGCCGTGAAAAACTGGTTCACCGTGAGCACGATGCGCCTTTGCTCCCCAATGGCGGCCAGGGCTTCGTCCACAAAGCCGTAGGCCCGCCCTGAAAAGCTGACCAGCAAATGCCGGGCCGCGCAATAGGCTTGCAAGCTGATGGGCTGCTTG
>CAJBLW010000463.1 GCA_903953985.1 uncultured Burkholderiales bacterium | reverse complement strand
CGCCGTGCTGCACCAGCAAGTCCACCGCCGCGCCCAGCGCCGGGTTGGCGCTGATACCCGAATAGCCGTCCGAGCCGCCGCACTGCAGACCGATGGTGATGTGTTCGGCACTGCAAGGCTCGCGTTGGGTGGCGTTGGCGCGGGGCAGCATCTCTTCGATAAGCAGGATGCCCTTTTCCACCGTCAGGCGTGTGCCGCCTGTGTCCTGGATGTTGAAGACCTTGAGCGTGTCTCCCACGCGCAAGCTGCTGCGTGACAGCCAGGTGCCCAGTTGGTTGGACTCGCAGCCCAGGCCCACCATTACCACGCCCCAGAAGTTGGCGTGTGTGGCATAACCGGCCAGCGTGCGCTCGAGCAACTGCATGCCCAGACCTTCGGTGTCCATCCCACAGCCGGTGCCGTGGGTCAGTGCCACCACCCCGTCCACATTTGGAAAGTTGGCCAGCGCGGCGGGGTTGCTGCGCTTCGAAAAATGGTCGGCAATGGCGCGTGCCGCCGTGGCCGAGCAGTTCACGCTCGACAGCACGCCGATGTAGTTGCGTGTGGCCACGCGGCCGTCTGCGCGCTTGTAGCCCATGAAGCTGGCCTGCTTGCGGGCAGATTCGGGTTTGACATCTTGGCCGATGGCGTAGTCGCGCTCGAAATTGCCTTTTTCGGCACCCATGTTCAGGTTGTGCGTGTGCACATGCTCGCCCGGCGCGATGGGTTGGTGTGCAAAACCAATGATCTGGTTGTAGCGGCGCACCGACTCGCCCACGGCGATGGCGCGTGTAGCGATTTTGTGGCCCGGCGGAATCAGGCCGCGCACGGCGACGCCGTCCACGGTGCTGCCACTCATGAGTTGGCTGCGGGCAATGACCACGTCGTCAGACGGGTGCAGGCGAATGAATGAAGTAGACATATTTTTCAATCAGTTGGGGACAGCGCTGGACAGCTGTGCCTCAAGGTCAATAAAACTGCTTGGGCAGCCACAGCACCAGGCTGGGGAAGTAGGTGATGATGGCCAAGCTTCCGATCAAGGGGAACAGCCAGGGCAAGATGGCAATCGTCGTGCGCTCCACGCTGAGCTTGGCCACACGGGCCAGCACAAACAGCACCATGCCCATGGGCGGGTGCTACAGGCCGATCATCAAATTGAGCACCATCACCAGACCAAAGTGCACCAGGTCAATGCCCAGTTGCTGGCAAATCGGCACCAGGATCGGCACGAGGATGGTGATGGCTGCAGTGGGTTCGAGGAAGCAGCCCACAAACAGCATGAGCGCGTTGGCCAGCAGCAAGAACACCCAAGGTTCTTGCGTGAAGCCCAGTACCCAAGCAGAGATGGCGGTGGTCACACCTGTGGCGGTGAGCATCCAGCCAAAAATGCTGGCAGCCGCCACAATGAACAGCACGGTGGCGGTGGTTTCCACGGTGTCCAGACTGATCTTGACGAACATTTTGAAGTTCAGTGTCCGGTACCAGAAGAAGCCCAAGACGATCGCCCAAACACAGGCGGCAATCGCGCCTTCGGTGGGGGTGAACACGCCGGTGGTCATTCCGCCAATCAGGATCACCGGGGTCATGATGGGCAACACGGCCTGGAAGTTGAAAAACTTATCGGCAGCAAACAAAACGATCAGGGCCGCAAACACGGTGATCTGCGGCGGTGTGCCCATGGTTTTGACCAGCCACCAAATCGCCATTGGCCAGCCAATCACCACAGCAGTTTCGGCCAGGGCCTTGATGACTTTGGGCCACTCGAATTTCACATCGGCGCCCCAGCCGTTTTTGTGCGCGAAATAGGCCACCGTCAGCATCATCAGCAGCGCCATCAAGATGCCGGGCAAGATGCCTGCGAGGAACAGCGCACCCACCGAGACGTTAGCCATCATGCCGTAGATCACAAAGGGCAAGCTGGGCGGAATGATGGGGCCCAACGTGGCTGAAGCCGCTGTCACGCCTACTGCAAACTCGGTGCTGTAGCCATGGTCTTTCATGGCTTTGATTTCAATGGTGCCCAGGCCTGCAGCGTCGGCAATGGCCGTGCCGCTCATGCCCGCAAACACGACCGAACCCACCACGTTGACGTGACCGAGACCGCCCTTGAGCCAGCCCACCAGGGCCAGCGCATAGTTGTAGATGCGGTTGGTGATGCCCGCGTTGTTCATCAGGTTGCCCGCCAGAATGAAGAAGGGCACGGCCAGCAGCGGAAAGCTGTCGATGCCCGAGACCATGCGGTGGATCACCACAAAGGGTGGCGAACTTTCGACAAACAAAAGGTAAATCAGTGACGCGCCAGCCATGGCAATGGCCACCGGGATGCCGCCACTCATGAGGATAAGGAAAAGGATCTTCAACATGGAGAACTTTCTAAGGGCGTTTCAGCGGTCGGTCATTTCGGACTCGGGGCGTTGCAGCACGGTGTAGCCGCGTTGCCAATGCACCTTGGCCACCCACACGGCGCGCAAGCACATGGCCGCAAAACCGGCCATCACCACGCCATAAACCAGGTTCATCGGCAAATCGATGATGGTCATTTTGTAGCTGCCCAGCTTTTGCATCATCTGGCCCGTCAGGAAGGTG
>CAJBLW010000462.1 GCA_903953985.1 uncultured Burkholderiales bacterium | reverse complement strand
CTTCAGTTTGATTTCCTTGTACTCAACGTGCTTGCGAGCTTTGGGGTCGAACTTCATGATCGACATTTTCTCGGGCATGGTTTTCTTGTTTTTGCTGGTCGTGTAAAAGTGACCAGTGCCAGCTGTGGATTCCAGCTTGATTTTTTCGCGTCCGCCTTTGGTTGCCATGGTAGATGACTCCTAATGTTCTGGGTTTAGGCTTGACCGCGTTCGCGCAGGTCTGCGAGAACGGCATCAATGCCATTTTTGTCGATCAGGCGCAGAGCAGCGCTGGAAACGCGCAAACGCACCCAACGGTTTTCTGTTTCAACCCAGAAACGACGGTATTGCAGGTTCGGCAGGAACCGGCGCTTGGTTTTGTTGTTGGCGTGGGAAACGTTGTTTCCCGTCATTGGGCCTTTGCCCGTTACGTCGCAAACGCGTGCCATTTGGACACTCCGATACATTTTTAACAGCCGGTGCCGATGAGCCTCATGCAGATTTGCACGGGGCCTGGCGTTCCAGCCTCACCTCGCCAAGATGGGTGGCGGTATCCCAAATTGCTGACCCCGTGAACCTGAATGAGAATTCGGGCGGTTCCAGCAAAGCCTTGAATTATAGCCAGAAAGCGGGGGCTTGAACCCTGGGGTTGGTCTTTTGTGACCAAGGCAGGGTAATTTTGGCCTTGGTGGTGAGGCGTTACGGGTGCCTGCCGGGGTTCAGAGGCGCTTCGCTTTGCCACATCACCCCGGCAGGCACCCGCAACGCCTTTGCCGAGGTTCGTTGTCGCAGTGCCTGCAACTTGAACGTCGACTCTGGCATTTCTTCTTCAACCGTTGTGCTGTTCCAGAAAACGCTGCGCATCGAGCGCGGCCATGCAGCCGGTCCCTGCGCTGGTGATGGCCTGGCGGTAAACGTGGTCTTGCACGTCACCCGCAGCGAACACGCCGGGTACCGAAGTTTGGGTGGCAAAACCCTTCAGGCCGCTTTGGGTCACGATGTAGCCGTTTTCGAGTTCCAGCTGGCCTTGGAAGATGTCGGTGTTGGGCGAGTGGCCAATGGCGATGAAGCAGCCTTTGAGTTCCACGTCTTCCAAACTGCCGTCTTTGGTGCTTTTTAAACGCACGCCGGTCACGCCGGTGTTGTCACCGAGCACCTCTTCCAGGGTCTGGAAGGTTTTCAGCACGATCTTGCCTGCGGCGACCTTGTCCATCAGCTTGTCCACCAGAATGGGCTCGGCTTTGAACTTGTCGCGACGGTGGATTAAATAGACCTTGCTGGCGATGTTGGACAGGTACAGGGCTTCTTCAACGGCGGTGTTGCCACCACCGACCACGCAGCACAGCTGGTCACGGTAGAAAAAGCCGTCGCAGGTGGCGCAGCCGCTCACGCCACGGCCCATGAAGGCGGTCTCTGACGGCAGGCCCAAGTATTTG
The DNA here is from genome assembly GCA_903953985.1 of uncultured Burkholderiales bacterium. Lineage (GTDB taxonomy): Bacteria > Pseudomonadota > Gammaproteobacteria > Burkholderiales > Burkholderiaceae_C > Limnohabitans_A. The sequence continues at coordinate 2,107 of CAJBLW010000462.1, read as the reverse complement.
GCCGAAGCGCCCGTGGCGATGATCAGGCTGTCACAGGTATAGGTGCCGCTGTCGCCGATCAAGGTGAAGGGGCGTTGCTCAAGTTTGACGGTATGAATGTGGTCAAACACGATCTGGGTGTTGAAGCGCTCGGCATGTTCCTGGAAACGTTGCATCAGGTCCGGGCCTTGCACGCCGTGTACGTCAGCGGGCCAGTTGTCCACTTCGGTGGTGGTCATGAGCTGGCCACCTTGAGCCATGCCGGTGATCAACAGGGGTTTGAGGTTGGCGCGGGCGGCGTAAACGGCGGCGGTGTAACCGGCGGGGCCAGAGCCGAGAATGAGAACGTTTGCGTGTTGGGTAGGGGTCGACATGAAAAGGGCCATCCGGTAAAAAGACAAAGAGGTGCGGAAAATTGCACCAACCCCCATTGTAAGAAACACGCAAACGCATCGGGCTTCAAGGCTTTGCTGTGGCTTTGTCGGTCGTGGGGCAGCGCCCCTGGTCATAGGGTGCCAGCCGATGCGCCGGGTCCGGTCTTGATCGGGTAAGCTTGAGTCTTCATTTATGACTTACTCACTGAATACCCTGACCCGAGATGGCCCTGACGCCGCCCCCGCTGCGCCTGTGACCTTTTGGTCACGTTTTGCCCAAGAAATCCTCTTGCTGCTGGGTGCGGGTCTGCTCCTCTTTTTGACGGTGGCCTTGTGGAGTTATCACCCGCAAGATCCGGCATGGTCCACTTCGGGCGGCAGCGCGGCTGTGCGCAACGGGGTGGGTCGTTGGGGGGCCTTGGTCGCGGACCTGGCTTATTTCATGTTGGGTTTTTCTGCTTGGTGGTGTGTGGTGGCGGGCTATCGGGCCTGGCTGGTGGCCTTGGCCCTTTGGCTGCGCGGCGTTGACCCACAAGATGATTTGGACAAGCCCTCGTGGCAGCGCAGTTTGTGGGTGTTTTGGCTGGGCTTGGCCGTGTTGCTTTTGGCCAGTTGCGGGATGGAGTGGACGCGCTTGTACCGGCTCGAAACCGGCTTGCCTGGGCACAGCGGCGGTGTGCTGGGTTATTGGGCTGGCGCTGCCGCTTTGCGCGGATTGGGCTTTAACGGTTCAGCCCTTTTGGGCATTGTGCTGTCCTTGGTAGGCGTGTCCATGGTGTTCCGGTTTTCGTGGGGTCAGTTGGCCGAAAAAATCGGTGCTCAGCTCGATGCCTTAATCCGATCGCGACATGAAAAGCGCGAGATCGAAGAAGACATGGCGTTGGGCCAACAGGCTTTGCGCGAGCGCCAGCAGGCCCTTTCGCCCGAGGCCATCGATCCGCAGTGGGATGTGAACCTGCCCGAACTTGTTTCTCCAGAGGGTCAGCTGGATCTGCCTGCTGTGTCCATCGCTGTGACCAAGGCCGTGCCAAGGGTCATTGAGTCCCCTGTGATGGATGTGCCTCGCAGCGACCGCGTGGTCAAGGAGCGACAGAAACCCCTGTTCAATGAACTGCCCGACAGCAAGCTGCCTCAGGTGGATTTGCTCGATAGCCTGTCCATCCGGCAAGAAACCGTCTCACCCGAGACCTTGGAGATGACCAGTCGCCTGATTGAGAAAAAACTCTCCGATTTTGGGGTCAAGGTGCGTGTAGTGGCTGCGGCCCCTGGCCCAGTGATCACACGCTATGAGATCGAGCCGGACACGGGCGTCAAGGGTTCCCAGGTGGTGAACCTGGCCAAAGACCTGGCGCGTTCGCTCAGTCTGGTGTCGATCCGGGTGATCGAAACGATTCCAGGAAAGAACTTCATGGCACTGGAGCTGCCCAACGCCAAGCGCCAGTCGATCAAGCTCAGCGAAATTCTGGGCTCGCAAATCTACAACGAAGCTAAATCGCTGCTGACCATCGGCCTGGGCAAAGACATAGGCGGCAACGCCGTGGTAGCCGACCTGGCCAAAATGCCGCACTGCCTGGTGGCCGGCACCACCGGTTCGGGCAAGTCGGTCGGTATCAACGCGATGATTTTGAGCCTGTTGTACAAGGCCGATGCGCGCGATGTGCGCCTGCTGCTGATCGACCCGAAGATGCTCGAGATGAGCGTCTACGAAGGTATACCGCACCTGCTCGCGCCCGTGGTGACCGACATGCGCCAGG
>CAJBLW010000461.1 GCA_903953985.1 uncultured Burkholderiales bacterium | reverse complement strand
GCGCGCGCAGCGCGGGCCAGCACTTCCATCTCGGTAAAACCCGTGGCTTCGCCACAGCCAAAGGTGGCCACGCCCGCAATGGCGGCGCTGCCGCGCAAGGACTTGAGGCCAGACGAGGTGTGCACCGCCGCCGATGCGGCCGGGCCACGGGGCACGGGCTTGGCCGAGGTGGCGGCGGTGTTGACCGGGTCAAACACCACCATGCCCTGGCTCTTGTCGACCACCACGCGGGCTTGTACACGCTGGCCCACCTGCACGGCGTCGACGGGGTCCATGTCCACGCGGCTCATCAGGCGCACGCCTTCGTCCAGGTCGATCAGGCAGACGTTGTAGTCACCGCCCGCATCGGGCTTGCGGCGCACCGTGGTCACCGAATACACCGTGCCCAGGCCCGATGGGGGCACCAAAGTCAGCTGGTCACTGCCGCAGTGCGGACAGATTTCACGCGGGAAGTAAATGTGCTGTCCGCAGTCGCCGCATTGCTGGATCAGGAAACGGCCTTCGGCCAGGGCCGCCTGATGTTGGACCTGCACGCCTTGTGGGTAGTCGCTCATCGCGGCTCCTTAAATGGGGTCCCAGCTGAACACATCGCCCGAACGCTCCAGTCGAAGAAGCTCGATTGCAGCGCGGGCATGGCTTGGTCGAGCACCGATTGCGGCGTCCAGCCCTCGCTGCGGTGCACCGAGCGAATGGGGCGCGGCTGGCTCATCAAGAAGATTTCGTTGTTGCGCACGGCAAAAACCTGGCCGTTCACATGGGCCGAGGCGTCGCTGGCCAGGGCCACGGCCATGGGTGCGATCTTCGCGGGCGTCATTTGCTTGATGCGTTCGACGCGGGCTTGCTCTTCGGGCGTCTCTGTCGGGATCGAGCCGATCATGCGGCTCCAGGCAAAGGGCGATATGCAGTTGGAGCGCACCTTGAACTTTTGCATGTCGAGCGCGATCGACTTGGACAGCGCGGTCACGCCCAACTTGGCCGCCGAGTAATTGGCCTGGCCGAAGTTGCCCACCAGCCCCGAGGTGGAGGTCATGTGGATGTAGTTGCCACTTTCCTGCTCCTTGAAATGCGGGGCGGCGGCGCGGCTAACATAAAAAGCGCCGTACAAATGCACCTTGAGCACCGTATCCCACTCGTCGGCGCTCATCTTGTGGAAGAAGCGGTCACGCAAGATGCCTGCATTGTTGACCACCACGTCAATGCGGCCAAAGCTGTCGATGGCCGTCTGGACGATGCGGGCCGCGCCTGCGGGGTCTGCCACGCTGTCGGTGTTGGCCGCAGCCTGACCGCCCATGGCTTTGATTTCATCCACCACTTTTTGCGCGGGGCCGGCGTCCTGGCCTTCGCCTGAAACCGAAGCGCCAATGTCATTGACCACGACCTTGGCGCCCTCGCGCGCCATGGCCAGCGCGATGTCTCGGCCAATGCCGCCACCTGCGCCCGTGACCACCACGACTTTGTCTTCTACCAATCGGGCTTTGCTCATTTTTTCTCCTTCAGGTCATGGGGCGAACGTCTGGCTGGCCAGCGTCACCCCACTGGGGGTTGATGTATCTTGCGGCGTTCAGTGATTCTGAACAATCTTCGAATGCTGAACCGGGTCTTTCGGATTGCCGAACTCAGGGATTGCCCTTGGTTTTGGATCACGCGACGCGAACTCATTTATTTTGTCGCCCCGGGCGAAGACCCGGGGTCCATCTCCCTTGCACCCCATGGATCCCGGCTCAAGGCCGGGATGACAGACGAAAGAAGCCCGGGATGACAGTTAAAAGAGAGTCCGGGACGACGGTGAAGTAACAAGCCCGGAATGACAAGCATGTGGCACAACTGGGCTGTCAAGCTTTGTCCTGCGCTGGCCAGGCAAACAAGGGGGCCTGCTTGTTCAGGAACCGGGCCACTGCTTCACGATGTTGGGCTGTACCTGCGGCCAGGGCCTGGGCTTGCGCTTCAGCGCTCAGCATGTCTTGCAGGCCGCCACCCAAGGCGTTGTTCAGGCTGCGCTTGATCAGGCCCACCGCCGCAGGCGAGGCGCCCACAAAGCTGCGCGCCAGCGCCTGCGCTCGGGGCAGCAACTGGTCAGGCTCGTGCAACTCCATCACGATGCCCAGCCGCAAGGCTTCTGGCGCGTCGATGTCGCGGGCCGAGAGCATGATTTCTTTGGCACGCTGCACGCCCACCATGCGGGGCAAGGTGTAGAGCGCGCCCACGTCGGGCACCAGGCCGACCTTGAGGAAGGACATGTTGAACCAGGCGCGCGGCGTGGCCAGCACGAAGTCGGCTGACAAGGCGAGGCTGAAACCCGCACCGGCGGCCGCACCGTCGACTGCCGCGATCACCGGACGGTCGAGCGTCAGCAGAACCTGCACCCATTCGTGCAGGGTCTGCATGCGACCGAGCCAGCCGCCGTTGTCTAAATTGGCAGCGGCAATGTTCTTGAGATCCCCGCCCGAGCAAAAGTGCCCACCCGCCCCGGTGAGAACCACAGCGCGGATGGACTTGTCTTGCTGGATGTGTTGCAAGGCGACGGCCAGTTCGTCGCGCATGGCGGGCTCAAGCGCGTTGCGTTTGCCGGGGCTGTCAAAAGTGATGGTGGCGACCTGATCGGTCACATCGAACTGCAGCAAAGAGGGCGAGCTTTTGGAAGGGATGATCATGAGAGGCTTCCTGAATAGTCACGGCCACCGGCCAGGGAACTGCCACCGTCGACGGCCATGATGGCACCCGTGACGAATGCGGCGTGCTGTGACGCCAAAAAGAGGGCCATGTCGGCGATTTCTTCGACGCGGCCCATGCGCTGCAAGGGCACGGACTGCGTCATGCGTTGCAGCGCTTCGGGCGTGGGCGCCAGGCGTCGAATGCCTTCGGTGTCAGCGATCGGGCCGGGCACGATGGAGTTCACGCGCACGCCTTCAGGCCCCCACTCCATGGCCAGCACGCGGGTGAGCATGTCCACACCCGCCTTGGCGGCGCACACATGGGCCTGGAATTTGGTGGGGTTGAAAGCTTGCGGTGCCGAAATGTTGATCACGCTGGCACCCGGGCGGCGCAGGTGTTCAAAACCCGCACGCAGCACATGGAAGGTGCCGTTCAGGTCAATGTCCACCACCGTCTTGAAGCCCTTGGCCGACATGCCCAAAGCAGGCGCCAAAAAATTGCCCGCTGCGCCCGAAACCAACACGTCAAACGGGCCGATGGCGTCACGCGCTTGCTGCAGCGCAGCGGCAATGCCTTCGGCGTCGCGCACATCGGCGCTGTAGCCCTCGATTTGCGTGCCGTGTTGGCGCAACTGATCCACAGCTTGGGCCACGCGCTCGGCGTTGCGGCTGGCAATCGCCACCTTGGCCCCAGCTTGGGCAAACGCGGTGGCAATGCCCAGGTTGATGCCGCTGCTGCCACCGGCCACAAACACCGACTGGCCTTTGAAACTCAGAGGAATTCTCATGGGGTCTCCTTGACGAACGTTGTATTCAAGCGCGCGTGCTCTTGTTCTTGCAACTGCCGCCACAGGATCTTGCCCGTGCCCGACTTGGGCAGCACGTCCATGAAGCGCACGATGCGCGGGGTTTTGTAGACCGCCATGCGCTCGCGGCTCCAGTCGATGATGTCTTGCTCCGTGACCTGACCTTTCGAGCCAGGCTTGAGCACCAAAAGCGCCATCACGTTTTCGCCGCGCTGGGTGTCGGGCACGGCGATGATGCAGGCCTCGTGCACCGCCGGGTGTTCGTACAGGGTGTTTTCCACCTCAGCGGGCCAGACCTTGAAGCCCGAGACGTTGACCATGCGCTTGAGGCGGTCGCGCATGAAGAAGTAACCCTCTTCGTCCACGCTGGCCAAGTCACCCGTGCGAAAAAAAGTTTGGCCATCGAGCTCAAAAAATGCAGCCTGGTTGGCCTGCTCGTTTTGCCAATAACCGCGCATGAGTTGCGCGCCACGGGTGACCAGTTCACCCACTTCCCCCACCGGCAACTCGCGCAGGGTTTCCGGGTCCACGATGCGCGCATCCACGCCGGACGTGATGACGCCCAAGCATTGGCGCTTACCGCGTGCCGGTGGATTGCACATCAAAAATGAGGCGGTCTCGGTCATGCCGTAGGCCTCGTTGTAGGCGATACCAAAACGTTCTTGCAGCAAGTTCGCCACCGTCTCCGGCATGGCTGCGCCGCCGCCCGACAGGGCCGACAGGCTGCTCAAGTCGCACTGCGCTGCGGCCGGGTTGGCAAAGAAGTCGATCAACATGGCTGGTGGTGCCGACCAGGTCGAGACGCGGTGGCTTTCGATCAACCGCGCCGCTGCCGCCGCATGCCAACGCGGCAGCATGACCACGGTGGCGCCCAGCGTGATCGGCACGTTCAGGCCACCCTGCATGCCCAGCATGTGAAAGAGCGGCGCGACGGCCAGAAACACCGAGTCCATGTGCAGTCTGCGCCAGACCTGCGTGGACATGTTGGAGGCCAACACCGTGGCATGGGTGTGCATGCAGCCCTTGGGGTGACCGGTGGTGCCCGAGGTGTAGGGCAGCACACACAGGTCCTCGAAGTCCGGGTGCTCTGCGGGCGCGGGCAAGGCCTGTGCAATCGCATCTTCGAGCCCGTGCAGGCCCGGGGCCTCGGGCCACCGACGTGGAGCCAACACCACGTCGGTCACTTCGTCACTGGCTGGCTGCGCTGGCAAGCCTTCTGAATACGCATGCACCATAACGGCTTGCAGAGCATCGGCATTGGCATCTGCATTGAGCGCTTGCAGCAAAGGCATGACTTGGGGCAACAACTCTTGCGCCACCATGGCCACGCGTGCGCCGCTGTCTTGCAGGTAGTAACGGATTTCGCTTTGGGTGCACATGGCGTTGACCGGCACCACTACCGCCCCGGCACGCATGATGCCGTAGTAGGCCGCCACGTATTGCGGGCAGTTCTGGCTCATCAGCAAGACCCGATCGCCGCGTTGCACACCCAGGCGCTGCACGAGGTAACCGGCCAGCGCCTCCACACGCGCAAGCAGCGCCGCATAGGTCAGCGTGCTGCCGCAAAAAATCACGGCAGGCTTGTTCGGATAGCGTTCGGCCGCGACCTGCACGTAATGCGTGAGCGGCACCTGCGGCAAGCTCAGCGTGCGGGGGACGCCTTTGGGCCAGAAGGGCGCGGACGATGGGGTCATCACAGGCTTCTGGAGATCAGCTCTTTCATGACCTCGCTGGTGCCGCCATAGATGCGGGTCACGCGCGAGTCCACAAAGGCGCGGGTGATGGGGTACTCCATCATGTAGCCGTAGCCGCCATACAACTGCAGCAATTCGTCGAGTGCCTTGCCCAGCTCTTCGGTGGCAAAGAGTTTGGCCATCGCGCCTTCTTGCACGGTGAGCTTGCGGCGCAGGTGCTCGGCCAGGTACTGGTCCACCATCATGCGCACGGCGGTGGTGCGCACCTTGATCTCGGCCAGCTTGAAGCGGGTGTTCTGAAAATCAAACAGCGGCTTGCCAAAGACCACGCGCTCCTTGGTGTAGCGCACGGTCTCGTCAAACATCGCCTCCATCTTGGCGGCTGCGCCAAGTGCGATCACAAAACGCTCTTGCGCGAGTTCTTGCATCAAGTAGGCAAAGCCTTTGTTCTCTTCGCCCAGGATGTTGGTCACGGGCACGCGCACGTCTTCAAAAAACAGCTCTGCGGTGTCGGCCGCTTCCTGGCCCATTTTGTCGAGCTTGCGGCCTTTGCGAAAACCAGCGCGGTCGGCCTCGACCAATATCAGCGACACGCCTTTGGCACCCAGCTCGGGCTCGGTCTTGGCCACCACGACGACCAGGTCGCAGTTCAGGCCGTTGGAGATGAAGGTCTTGGCGCCGTTGATGATGTAGTCGCCCCCGTCCCGGCGCGCCTTGGTGCGGATGGCTTTGAGGTCGCTGCCAGCGCCGGGCTCGCTCATGGCAATGGCCAGAATCACCTCGCCCTTGGCGCATTGGGGCAGCCACTGGGCTTTTTGTTCTGGCGTGCCCAGGCGCTCAATGTAAGGCGCCACCACATCCGAATGCAGGCCAAAGCCCAGGCCGCTCACTCCCGAGCGGCCGATTTCTTCAACGATCACGGCGGCGTGGCCAAAGTCACCACCGCCACCGCCCCACTCAGGGTCCATGGTGGCGCAGAGCAGGCCTTCGCGCCCTGCCTTGAGCCAGGTTTCGCGATCGACCCGGCCGTCTTTGTCCCACTGAGCCTGGCGGGGTTTGCATTCACGCTCCAGAAAGCGGCGCACGGTGGTGCGCAGCATCTCGTGGTCCTCGCGGAAAACGCTGCGGGGGAAGGTCAGGATGCTGTCCATACGCGCCTTAGGGACGGCCGCCGCCGCAAACCAGCACCTGGCCGCTGACGTAGTTGGACTCAGGGATGCAGAACATGTAGACCGCGCCCGCGGCCTCTTCGAGTGTGCCGCCCCGGCCCAGGGGGATGGTGGCTTCGGCGGCCTTCAGGCGGTCCGGCTGCACGCCGACTGCAATCGTGCGGCCCTGAATCTCCACGCTGGCGTCGCCTGCCGTCAGGGGTTGCGTCAGGCGCGTCATGATCAGGCCAAAGGCCACGCTGTTGACGTTGACCTTATAGCGGCCCCACTCTTTGGCCATGGCTCGGGTCAGGCCGTTGATGCCGGCCTTGGCGGCGGCGTAGTTGGCCTGGCCTGCGTTGCCGTACACGCCCGAGGTGGAAGAGATGTTGACCACCTTGCGGTGCTTCGATATGCCCGCTTCGGCCTCTTTTTTGGCCGCGTCGCGGATGAAGCCCGAAGCCGCACGCAGGATGCGGAACGGCGCCGTCATGTGCACCGCCAGCATGGCATCCCACTGCTCATCGCTCATCTTTTGCAGCACGTTGTCCCAGGTGTAGCCAGCGTTGTTGACGATGATGTCGATGCCGCCAAACGCGTCGAGTGCGGCCCGTACGAAACGCTCGCCAAAGTCGGTGTCGGTCACGCTGCCGATGCAGGCCACGGCATGGCCACCACGGGCGATGATGTCGTCCACCGTGCTTTGCGCGGGCACGCTGTCCAGGTCATTGATGACGAGGCGGGCGCCTTCGCTGGCGAGCTTGAGCGCGATTTCGCGGCCGATGCCGCGGCCGGAGCCTGACACCAGGGCCACCTGGCCTTCGAGTTTGCGGGTCATGGGAAGTCCTTTGGATGGTGATTTTTAAAAATCGGTTCAGGCCAGCGCCACGACGGCGTCACCGGTCAGCTTGACCTGGCCTTCGGCGTTGGTGGTGGTGAGCGACAGGCGCACGCGGCGCTCGCCACCCACTTCAAACTTTTCAGTTACTTGGCCGGTGCAGGTGATCTTTTCGTGCACCTGGGTCATGGCGGCAAAACGCACGCTGTAGTCGCGAATCGCCGTTTGCGGCACCCAGTTGGTGAGCAGGCGGGCCAGCCAGCCCATCGACAACATGCCGTGCGCGATCACGTCGGGCATGCCTGCGCTGTGGGCAAAGTCGGTGTCGACGTGGATCGGGTTGTGGTCGCCCGAAGCGCCGCAGTAAAGGGCCAGCGTGAGGCGCGAGACGGGTGGCAGCTCCAGCGCAGGAATAGCGTCGCCCACTTGCAGGGCTTCAAAAGAGGGGAGGGTCATGGGGTGTCCTTATGCACTGACGCCGTGGCGCAAAACCGTGACCGCACGCAGGTCGGCCACATGCTCGCCACGTTGGTTGCTCACGCGGGTCTGGCGCAGAACGAATTCGAGTGCGCCGCCTTTTTTGTCGTAGATGTCCTCGATGCGCTGCTCAAAGCGCAGCACATCGCCCGCATAGGCCATGCGGTGAAAAGTGAAGCCCTGCTCGCCGTGCAGCAACTTGCGGTAGTCCATGCCCAGCAGGTTACGGATCGCGGCCGGGTCGGGCGACTCCATCTCGAGGCAAAACAAAAACGTCGGCGGCACGGGCAAGGCCGGGTGACCAGCGGCACGGGCGGCGGCTTCGTCCGTATAGACCGGGTCGGTCTGGCCCGTGGCATTGGCAAAAAAGCGCAAACGGCCTTTCTCGACCAAGACCTCAAAGGCGGGCATGGTGTGGCCGATGAATTGACGGTCAATCATGGTCTGGCCCCCTTCAGACTTTTTGGTACAGCGTGACCACGCAAGCACCGCCCAAGCCCAAGTTGTGTTGCAAGGCCAGACGCGCGCCTTCGACCTGGCGCTGCTCGGCCTGGCCGCGCAACTGCGAGACCAGCTCGTAGCACTGCGCCAGTCCGGTGGCCCCCAACGGGTGGCCCTTGGACAGCAGGCCGCCCGAGGGATTGGTGACGATGCGCCCGCCGTAGGTGTTGTCGCCGTCCACGATGAACTTTTCGGCGGTGCCTTCGGGTGTGAGGCCCAGGCCTTCGTAGGTCAGAAGCTCGTTGGCGGTGAAGCAGTCGTGCAGCTCCACCACGTCGAGGTCTTCGGGGCCAATGCCTGCGGCTTCATACACCTGCTTGGCCGCGTTGGCCGTCATGTCGTAGCCCACCACGCGGCGCATGTCATCGCTTTCGAAGGTGCTGGGCGTGTCGGTGGTCATGGCTTGCGCAGCGATCACCACACGCATGTCGAGCTTGTGCTTTTTGGCAAAGTCGGCCGAGCAGACGATGGCGGCTGCCGCGCCGCAGGTGGGCGGGCAGCACTGGTAGCGGGTGAGCGGGCCAAACACGGTGGGCGAGGCCATGACCTCTTCGAGCGTGAGCGTCTGGCGGAACACGGCCAGCGGGTTGCGGGCGGCGTGCTGGCGCGCCTTGACCGAGATGCGGCCAAAGGTGTCGGGGCGGATGCCGTACTGCTTCATGTAGTCCATGCCCGCGCCGCCAAAAAACTGGGCGGCTCGAGGCGCTGCGGGCTCGTAGCCCTGGTGTGCAGTCATGGCCTCGGCAAAGCGGGTCATGGGCGAGGGGCGGTCGTCATACGCGCCTTTGAGGGCGCCGGGCACCATTTGCTCAAAGCCCAGGGCGATGGCGCATTCGACCATTCCGCTCTCGACCGCCTGACGCGCCAAGTACAGCGCGCTCGAGCCGGTGGAGCAATTGTTGTTGATATTGAAAACCGGAATGCCCGTCAGGCCCACACCATAGATGGCCGCCTGCCCGGCAGTGGAGTCGCCGTAAACATAGCCCACATAGGCTTGCTGCACGGCGTCATAGGGCACGCCTGCATCGTCCAGCGCCAGCTGGGCCGCACGGGCGCCCATGACGTTGTAGGACTCGCTGGCCCCGGGTTTGGTGAAAGGGATCATGCCCACGCCGACGACGTGAACTGCGCGCTTGCTAACGGTCATGCCTGCTCCTTAAGGGTTCAATACGGACAAAGTATCGAGCGGGAGCAGGGCTTCACCAATCGCCAATCAGTTCAAGATGATTGGCAGGAAGTGACATTTTTTTGGCCCTCAGTCAGCCAGCTCTTCGTCCTCGGCCGGTTCGTTGTGCGCCTGCCGATACGCCCCCGGCGTCAGGCCTGTCCAGCCTTTGAAGGCGCGGTGGAAGGTGCTGGCTTCTGAAAACCCCACACGGGCGGCCACTTCGAGCAGGGGCAGGTCGGACTGGGTGAGGTACTCGACGGCCACGTCGCGGCGCAGGGCGTCTTTGATCATTTGGTAGCCCTGGCCTTCGCGCTGCAAGCGGCGGCGCAGGGTCTGGGGCGTGGTGGCCAGCATGTCGCTGACGACTTCGAGCGAGGGCATTTCTTCGGAAAGGTAGCGGCGCAGCATGCGGCGGATACGCTCGGTCAGGCTGGCCTGGTCGCGGTATTTGACCAGCAGGCAGGCCGGGGCCTGGTGCAAAAACGCTTCCACGCTTTCGGTGTTCTGCACCACGGGCAGGTCGAGCCATTTGGCGTCAAAGCGGTAACCCCATTCACCGTCCATCAGGCGAATGGGCGCCTGAAACAGTTTGGACGCGTCGCTGCGCCGGGCCACATCGCGGTCTTGGTAGACGACTTCATCCACCGGGATGCGCCTCGCCGCCAGCCAGCACATGACGCCGTAGCTGAGGAACATGAAGACCCGCACGGCGTAGGCCTGGCGATCATTCAGGGTGTGGCGCGGGCTCATGCGCAGATAAGCCACGCCGTCGCTGACCAGCAGGCGCGGCACAAAGTCGGGCAGCAGCGCGTGGTAGTAACGCAGCCCGGCGCGCACGGCGTCGCCCAGTTTGCGG
>CAJBLW010000460.1 GCA_903953985.1 uncultured Burkholderiales bacterium | reverse complement strand
TTCTCAAGGTACTTGAGCGCATCCTTGATTTGCAGCGCAAACAGGCGGCGCAGGCCCGCGCGGTTTTTGCTGGCGGCCACGTCGGGCTCGTCAAACACCTCGATGGTGACGGCGTCTTGCACGTCCACCAGCGCAGGGAAGCCGATCAGGGTCTGACCGCCTTTGCTGATTTCCATCAGCTCGGGCAGTTCGCCAAAGGTCCAGGCGGTGTAGCGCTGGGGGACGATGTGGGCTTGTTTGGCGGGAGTGGCTTTGGCGGGTGCTGTGCCTGTGCGGGCATGGATACCCGCATTCGCGGGTATGACATCTTCTTTTGTCACACCCGACTTGATCGGTTGTCCATCTGCTTGCGGCGAAGCCGCTACTTTCAGCTGCGCCAGCGCCTGGAACGCGCCACGCGCTTTGGCGCCCAGCTCGCCTTTGAGCGCACCCAGGTTGCGGCCCATGCCCAACTGGCGGCCGTGTTCGTCCACCACGCACAGGTTCATGAACAGGTGCGGGCTCAGCATCTCGTGTTTGAAGTCGGTGCGCTTGATGTCGAGGCTGGTCTCATCGCGGGCTTTTTTGAGCAGCACGTCAGTCAGCGAACCGGCACCAAACAGCTCGGGGGCCGACAGTTCGGCGGCCAAGCGCGTGGCCGATTCGGGCAGCGGCACAAAGCGGCTGCGCGGGCGCTGCGGCAGACTTTTTAGCAAGGCTTGTATTTTGTCTTTGAGCAGGCCAGGCACCAGCCATTCGCAGCGGTCTTCGCTCACCTGGTTCAGCACAAACAGTGGAACGTTCACGGTGACGCCGTCGCGGGCGTCACCCGGTTGGTGCAAATACGTGGCCTGGCAGTCGGTGCCGCCCAGGCGGATGTGTTTGGGGAAGGCCTGCGTGGTGATGCCTGCCGCTTCGTGGCGCATCAGCTCTTCGCGGCTCAACATCAACAGGCGCGGTTGCTTGGCGCTTTCAGCTCGATACCAGTTCTCCAGCAGGCGGCCGCTGCACACATCGGCAGGCAGTTGTTGGTCATAAAAAGCGTAAATCAGTTCGTCGTCCACCAGCACGTCTTGGCGGCGCGACTTGTGCTCCAGCTCTTCAACCTTGGCGATCATCTTGTGGTTGGCGGCCAAAAACGGCAGCTTGGTTTCCCACTGGTCGCCCACCAGCGCTTCGCGGATGAAAATCTCACGCGCGCCGTGCAGGTCCACCCGGCTGTAGGGCGTGCGGCGGCCGCTGTAGACCACCAGGCCATACAGCGTGGCCCGCTCCAGCGCCACCACTTCGGCAGACTTTTTTTCCCAATGCGGGTCGAGCAGTTGCTTCTTGAGCAAATGCGCGCCGACTTGCTCCAACCACTGCGGCTCAATCGCAGCAATGCCCCGGCCAAACAGGCGCGCGGTCTCTACCAGCTCGGCCACCACGATCCAGCGGCCCGGCTTCTTGCTCAGGTGCGCGCCGGGGTGCTTGTGAAATTTGATGCCGCGTGCGCCCAGATAGGCCTCTTCATCTTCGAGTTTGTAGCCCACGTTGCCCAACAGACCTGCCAGCATAGACAGGTGCAATTGCTCATAACTCGCAGGCTGAGTGTTGATGCGCCACTTGTGCTCGGCCACCACGGTGAGCAGTTGGGTGTGCGTGTCGCGCCACTCGCGCACGCGGCGGAGGTTGATGAAGTTCTGGCGCAGCAGTTGCTCGTATTGGCGGTTGCTCAGCTTGTGCTGCGGCGCTTCTTTAATTGGGGTCAGATCCCGATTGTTTTGTCCCGTCTGGCCTGGCGAATTTAATTGGGATCTGACCCCAATTGATTTAGAAGGGCCGCCTCGCGCGTCGTGGATCCATTTCCACAGCTTGAGGTAACCGGTGAATTCGCTTTTGTCGTCGTCAAATTTGGCATGTTGTTGGTCGGCCTGGGCTTGCGCGTCCATGGGGCGGTCGCGCACATCTTGCACGCTCATGGCGCTGGCGATCACCAGCACTTCGTCGAGTGCTTCGCGGCCACGCGCTTCCAAAATCATCCGGCCCACGCGCGGGTCCAGCGGCAGGCGGGCCAGCTCTTTGCCGATGGGGGTGAGTTCATTGTCGTCGTCGACTGCACCCAGTTCAGCCAGCAGTTGGTAGCCGTCGGTGATGGCACGTTTGGACGGCGCTTCAATGAAGGGAAATTCTTCCACCACGCCCAAGTGCAGCGACTTCATACGCAAGATCACGCCCGCCAAAGAGGAGCGCAAAATTTCCGGATCGGTAAAACGCGGGCGGCCCGCAAAGTCTTTGTCGTCGTACAGGCGAATACAAATGCCGTTGGCCACACGGCCGCAGCGACCCGCTCGCTGGTTGGCTGCGGCTTGGCTGATGGGCTCGACCATCAGCTGCTCCACCTTGCTGCGCAG
>CAJBLW010000459.1 GCA_903953985.1 uncultured Burkholderiales bacterium | reverse complement strand
GTACTTGGACAAGACCAGTGCGCCAATCAAGATGAAAAACAAGCTGGTGGTGGTGACCGCGGTCTCGCGCAGCACCTGGGCCAGCAGCTTGCGCGTCAGTCGCCCGCGTGCAATCACCATCGCAAAAGCGCCTGCAGCGCCAATGCCCGCCGCTTCGGTCGGGGTGAACCAACCGCCATAAAGCCCGCCAATCACCAAGCCGAACAACAGGACCACGCTGCCGATGCTGCGCAAAGAATGCAAGCGTTCTTGCCATGTGCTGCGCTCGCCTGCCGGACCCGATTCAGGGTGACGCCATGTGTACACCATGACCGCACCCACATACAGCAAGGCGCCCAACAGGCCGGGCAGAACACCGGCAAGGAACAGCTTGCCGATGTCGGTCTGGGTCATGATGCCGTAGACCATGAGGGCCACGCTGGGCGGAATCATGATGCCCAAGGTGCCGGCCGAGGCGATGCAGCCAGTGGCCAGTGCATCGCTGTAGCCATAGCGCTTCATCTCGGGGTAGGCCACACGCGTCATGGCGGCCGATGTGGCCAAGCTGCTGCCGCAAATGGCTGCAAAACCCGCGCAGGCCAGCACGGTGGCAATCGCCAAGCCGCCACGCAGATGCCCCACAAAACGGTAGGTAGCGCGGTACAGCTCGCGCGAGATGTCCGCCTCGTTGATCAGGTTGCCCATGAGGATGAACAAAGGCACCACCGTGAGCGAATAGTTGTTGACGGTGCTGAAGGCGGTTTCACCCACCATGAACAAGGTCGGGCTCCAGCCCAGGACACTCAGGCACCCGACCACGCCCGTGACCAACATGGCCACGGCAATGGGCACTTCCAGCGCAATCAGTGCCAGCATCACGGCCATGGCGATCAAGGTGGCGGTCATGTGGCCACCCCGATACGGCGCTTGGACCACAAGGCCATCACCGCAGAAAGCGCCATGCTTACCGCCCCAAATCCGGCCACCCACGACAGGGGCACTTCGATGTAGGGTGCCCGGTCACCTGCTGCGCCGACCCGCAACATGTATTGAAACAATGCCCAGGCCAGATAAGCCAATGCCATGCAGGACAAAATCTTGCGCAGTTCGCGCAGCACGCGCTCCAAGCCCTTTGGCGCACTTCGCCACATTTGCAAAATGCCAGCGCGCACATGATCGTCCTGCGCTGTCACCAGCGGCAAGGTGGCATAGACCAGCAAGCCCATGAGCAGCGCCGTGAGCTCGTAAGCCCCGGTGATCGGGCGGCCTGCGATGCGCAAAACCACATCCAGAAAGGCAACGGCGGCCATGGCCGCGAGCACCCATGAAGCCACATGGACAAACCACAAAGCGGGTCGTGGCGCTGCTGCGGGCAGGGGGTCGGTTGGGTCTGATTTCATGCGTTCACCATAATGTGATCACATAATAAGGCAACCCTCTTGAACAAAGCAAGCGTGGATATACTGCCCCATGGCCCGACCTCGACGAGATGCCCCCAGCCCAGAATCCCTGCGATCCCCGTTGCCGGTGTTGCGGCCGGTTTCGCGCGATTCGGTGCAGGACCGCATTTATGCCGAGCTCTCTGACGCGTTGATCTGCGGTCGCTTGCAGGGTGGGCAAACCCTTCAGATCAGGGACTTGGCCGACGCGTTTCACACCAGTGTGATGCCCGTGCGCGAGGCCTTGCGGCGCTTGGTGGCCGAGGGGGCGCTGGAGTCGGCCACGCAGCGGCCCGTTCGCGTGCCACATCTGTCGGTTCAGCGGCTGGACGATATTCACCAGGCACGGCTTTTGGTGGAAGGGCACGCGGCCGAGCTGGCGGCATTGCGTTCGGATGAACATTTGCTCTTGGCTCTTTCACAGGCCGATGCCGAGTTCTCTTTGGCGGTGCAAATGGGCGATGTGGAGGCTGAATTGCAGGCCAATCGCCGGTTTCATTTCATGTTGTACGAGGCGGCTCAATCGCCCACCTTGCTGTCCATGATTCGCAGTTTGTGGCTGCAAAGCGGCCCTTATGTGCGTGTGGCCGTGGCCCATCACAGGCCGGAGCAGGGGGCACCACGAACCTTGCACCACCATGGCTTGATGCAGGCCATGGCAGACCGTGATGCGCAGGCCGCTCGCCGCGAACTGGAGGCGGACCTCGATTGGGCTTGGCGCCTGATGCAGGACAAGGTAGGCCCCAATACCGATGCATCAGGACTTGCTTGATTGAAAAGCAAAAAGCCCACCTTGTGGGTGGGCGCAGTGCTTTTTTGGGACTCTTCAACCTGAGCTCGAACCCCAGCAAGATGTGGCAGCGAGCCGGGATGCACCGTCGGCGCTGGTGCGCTCGGCTAGCGTTTCGCCGGCGTCGTCCATTAGAAATGCGCGCAGAGAGGAGCTGCCCCAGTCCAGCGCGATCAGGCAGGGTGAACCCGTTTTCACAGGAGCCGTGGCCATGGCTTCACCACTCGGCGACGCTGCCGTCTTTGTGGCGCCACACCGGGTTATGCCAATCAGGTGCATCGACGCTCGCTGCGATCACGCGCGCTTCATCTATCTCCACGCCCAGTCCGGGTCGCTCGCTGGCGGCGACAAAGCCGTCCTTGACGCGAAAATCCTCGGGGTTGAGGACGTAGTCCAGCAATTCGGCACCCTGGTTGTAGTGGATACCCATGCTTTGCTCCTGGAACACTGCGTTTTGCGACACCAGGTCGACCTGCAGGCAGGCTGCCAGAGCTACCGGTCCCAGCGGGCAGTGGGGCGCCAGGGACACGTCATAGGCCTCGGCCATGGCGGCGATGCGCAGGCACTCGGTGATGCCGCCAGCGTGCGAGACATCAGGTTGCAGGATGGAGATGCCGCCGGCCTCGAAAACACGCTTGAAATCAAATCGTGAGTACATGCGCTCTCCAGCCGCCAATGGGATAGAGGTGCTTTCGGCCAATCGCGGGTAGTATTCGCATTGCTCTGCCAGCACCGGTTCCTCAACGAACAACGGACGCAGTGGCTCGAGTTCGCGCAAAAGTACCTTGGCCATGGGCATGGACACGCGTCCGTGGAAGTCGATGCCAAAGTCGATCGTGCTGCCAAACTCAGCGCGGATCAAGGCAAATTTCTCCAAGGCCTGGTCGACCGCCGCATGGCTTTCGACCATCGCGAATTCCTCGGTGCCATTCATCTTGACGGTGTCAAACCCCATCGCGCGGGCCCGGTGAATGCCTTCAATAATCTCTCCCGGCCTGTCCCCCCCTACCCAGCAATAGGTCTTCATACGATCACGCAGCCGCCCCCCTAGGAGCTTGTAGACCGGCTGGCCCATCGACTTGCCCAGAATGTCCCACAGCGCCTGGTCGATGCCGGCGATCGCGCTCATGAGGATGGGGCCGCCGCGGTAGAAGCCACCCCGGTACATGACCTGCCAAAGGTCGTTGATACGGCGCGGGTCCTGGCCGACAAGATAGTCGGACAATTCATGAACAGCAGCCTCCACTGTGCGTGCACGCCCCTCCACCACGGGCTCGCCCCAACCGACGATGCCTTCATCTGTCTCGATCTTCAGGAACATCCAGCGAGGGGGTACACGGTAGGTGGTGAGGCGGGTGATTTTCATAGTTAAACAGGCACGGGATTTGAGGATTGAGCGGCTTGCCAAGCTGCAACGAAGGCCCGGGCACGCGCGCCCGTGTCTTGCGGCGACTGGCCGGGGCTGTACAAATCGCTGCCCAGACCGGCGCCCGTGCAGCCGGCCTGCAGGTAATCGGCCAGGTTGCTGGGGTTGATGCCGCCAACAGCCAGTAATGCCAGCTCCGGCGGTAACACGGCACGCAGGGCGCGCACGTAGTCGCATCCCAAGCAAACGGCTGGAAACAGCTTGACCGCATGAGCCCCGGCGCGCCACGCGGCGAAGATCTCGCTGGTGGTCATTGCACCTGGAAGCACGAACATCGACTGAGCCACGGCCCGGGCCACCAACTCGGTGTCGGTATGAGGTGAGACGGCCAAGCGGCCACCGGCTGCGTGCAAAGCGGCCAGATGATCATCGGACAGAACCGTACCGGCACCCACCAGTGCGCGATCTCCTGCGTAATCGGTGATCGCACGGACACTGGCAGCCCAGTCGGGCGAGTTGGTTGGCACCTCGATGCAGTCGAAACCTGCATCGAGCAAGGCACTGGCATGGGTCACGGCTTTATCAGGCTTGATACCGCGAAGAATGGCGACCAGCGGTAGGGCAGTTGGCCACGTGGAACGTGAAAAATTGGTCATGGCGGGTTCATCGCAGAGCCGTCTCATCAGCCCCGAAAAAGTGCAACGAGTCAGCGTCGACTGCCAGAGTCAGCGCACCCGATAGACGGCTTTGCGCATCGGGGGCCAGCACCACCAGTTCACCCAGTGATGAGCGCAAGTAGCAAAAAGCCCGGTCACCCAGGTGTTCGACGGCCTGGGTCTCGCAGTCGGCCAGCTCGAACACCACCTGACTGGCTTCAGCAGCGCCCAGCCGCACCTGTTCTGGGCGAAAGCCCACGGTTGCAACCGGTACCTCAAAGCGGCGCGGAACCACCAGCGATAAGGGACCGATGGTCAGCCGGGT
Organism: uncultured Burkholderiales bacterium; assembly: GCA_903953985.1. Classification (GTDB taxonomy): domain Bacteria; phylum Pseudomonadota; class Gammaproteobacteria; order Burkholderiales; family Burkholderiaceae_C; genus Limnohabitans_A. The sequence goes on along the minus strand of CAJBLW010000459.1, from coordinate 6,333 downwards.
ACCCTCGCTCACCGGTTCGCAGCGATCGACGGTGAACAGGTTGATCTTGGGGGTGCCGATGAAGCCGGCAACGAACAGATTGGCTGGCCGGCGGTACAGATCCAGCGGCGCGCCGACCTGCTCGATGCGCCCCTTTCGCAGCACCACGATCTGGTCGGCCAGTGTCATGGCCTCGGTCTGGTCGTGAGTGACGTAAACCGCGGTGGACTTGAGCGCGCGCTGGGTGCGAGCGATCTCCAGGCGCAGCCGCACGCGCAGTTCGAGGTCGAGGTTAGACAAGGGCTCGTCATATAAAAAAACCTCGGGCCGGCGGATCATGGCGCGGCCCATGGCAACGCGCTGGCGCTGGCCACCGGAGAGCTGGCGCGGAAAGCGGTCCAGCAAAGGCGTGAGCTCGAGCACCGTGGCGATTTCGTCGACGCGCTGCGTCTGCTCTGCCGCAGGCACTTTAGCCATGCGCAGAGGGAACGACAAATTTTGCCGCACTGTCTTGTGCGGGTACAGCGCGTAGTTCTGGAACACCATCGCGCAGCCGCGCTCAGACGGCGGCACGTCATTGACCAACCGGTCACCCACGCGCACTTCGCCACTGCTGGGCATTTCGAGGCCTGCAATGATGCGTAGCAACGTGGACTTGCCGCAGCCCGATGGACCGAGCAGCACGGTGAATTTGCCAGCGGGCATGGTCAGACTGAGGTCAGGAATGACCTCTACGTCGCCGAAGCGCTTGGAGATGGAGTTCAGGTGAATGTCGGCCATGTGGTATGCCTTAGGGCGATGATGCGGCGACCGCTAAAAGCCCCCGCTGAATGTTCGATTCGGTGACGCCCAGCAAGGTCTCCATGGCCATACGGGCTTCGGCAGGCTTGCGGGCCCAGATGGCGTCGAGCACGTCGCGGTGCATGGGCAAGCCCTTTCGCGGCGCGCCGGGCTGTCGTGTGGACAACTCAAACGACAGTCGCAGTGCTGTCTCGATGGTGGCGCCCAGCGAGATCAAAAACGGGTTGCCCGTCGCACGCAATATGCCACGGTGAAATTCAAGGTCCGGACCTGCAAAAGCCACGGGGTCGGTCCCGGCTGCGTCCATCGCGCGGTAGGCACGTTCGATAACGGCAATGTCAGTGTCACTTGCAGACGCTGCCGCAATCTCGCAAGCCGCTGGCTCTACGATGCGCCGCAACTGGGTGAGGTGCAGCGCTGTGCGCTCACGGTTCTGGTCAGACCAGCACCACCGAAGCACGTCCTCGTCAAGCATGTTCCATTGAACGCGCGGCAGTACCTGGGTGCCCGTTTTGGGTCGCGACACCAGCATGCCCTTGGCCTGGAGATTTCCCAGAGCTTCGCGCACCGAAGTACGCGCCACGCCAAGCGCTTCAGCGAGCTCGATTTCAGTCGGCATGACGGCCCCTTCGGGCCATTCGCCGCCGACCACGCGCCGGGCGATCACATCAGCGACCGAAGGGCCAACGCGTCGTTGACCTGGCAGAGGTTTTGCAATTTTTGGCAAGGTATTTGTCAGACTTTTAAAAAAGATTGGAATGTAGTCTATTGGGGGTTGCTGTCTCAGCAACTAGGGTAAGTACTCGGTTTCTTGATCTATTTGTCTGACATAAACTTCACCGGCCAATCCGTTCAGCCCTTCAAAAAACAGGAGATCCGCATGAGCTTTAATGAAACCAATGATCTATCACGTCGCCAACTGCTGCGCGCAGCTGGCGCTACTGCGGCTACGGCCGGAGCGGTTATGGCTTTTCCAGCCATCGCTCAGAGCAAAAGATTCGCCGGTGTGAAGCTGCGCGGTGCGGCCTACCAGCACGGGTTTTTTAATCACCTCAAAAAATACATTCCTGAGTTCGAAGCGGCCACAGGCATGACTGTGGACCTGCAACTGTCTGCCTTCCCGGTCTACAACCAGCAGGCTGATCTGGAACTGTCCAGCGGCGGCAGCGCCTGGGACTTTTGTAATGTGACGTTCATCTTTGCCGCGCGCTGGGTGGCCGCTGGCCTGCTGCAAGATCTGGATACTTTTTCGCGTGATGCCAAGTACACACCGGCAAGCTGGAACCCGGACGACTTCGTCAAGGGCGCGCAGCTTCCCTACATGGACAAGGCCGGCAAGACCTATGGCTATGCCTGGGAAGGCGGCGCCATGCTCATGGGCATCAGCCGCATGGACCTGATGAAAAAATACGGTCTCAAGCCGCCCACGACGTTCGAGGAACTCGGCAAGGTGGCCGAGGCGATGCACGGCAAGGACGATATGGCCGGCTTCGTGAGCTCAAACCTGCACCACTGGTACCTGCCGCCTTACATGCAGGGCTTTGGTGGCGATGTGTTTGCCAACCCGCCTGGCGACATCACGCCCACACTGGCAACCTCAGCGGCAGTTGAAGCGGTCGATTTTTACGCCCGCCTTTTGTCCAAGTACAGCCCGCAAGGCGTGCTTAGCTACACCGAGGACCAGGCCCGCGCCGCGCTGATCGGAGGTCGCGCCAACATCAACATTCATTCCAGTTCATGGGTCACATCCATGCTCACTGCGCCTGAAAGCAAGGTCAAGGAAACAGCACTGGTGATGCGCATGCCCGCCGGCCCCAAGGGTGACTTCCCCGCCTCCAACAGCCAGGGCCTGGGTATTCCAAAGAACGCCAAGAACAAAGAAGCGGCTTGGGAATTCATCAAGTGGGCTCTGAGCCCTGAGATCACCACCCGTATCGTCAAGGACACCGGTCACTCGTCCATCTGCCGCCGGGCGGTCATCACCGGCGCAGACCACAAGCGCGTGAACACCATCAACGGCCAGGACCTGAGCAAGCTCTATCTTGAAGTGCTGGAGCAGCCCGGCAAGACCCGTAACTACATGGCCTATCGCACGGTCAAGGAATTCCCTGTTGTGTCTGATGTACTTAACAAAGCCGTTGAGCGGGTCGTGTCCGGGCAAATGAAAGCCGCCGACTCCATGAAGGTCGCGCAAGACGCTGCAATGGAGGCGCTGCGTCGTACGGGCTCCCGGGTCTGAACGCAGCCATCCAAGGAACCCGCCGAATGCCCGCCACCCCAGCCTTGTCCTACGAGGGCCAGCGCCGCCGCTTCACGAGGCTAGCGATTGCGCCAAGCCTGCTGTTTTTGCTGCTGGTGGCGGGGTTGCCTACGGCGTTTTTGCTGATCACCAGCTTGACGCCCGGCTCATTGGTCAATCCGGGATCTCTGACCGATTTTAGGGACCCGCTGGTCAATTACCAAAACCTGGTCACAGACAAACGCTTCCACGAAACCCTGTGGGTACAGGCGCGCCTGTCGCTTTACACGGTGGTGTTGCAAGTGCTGCTGGGCACTGGGATGGCACTGCTGGTCCATTCGGGCCAGGACCGTTGGCAGTCGCTGCGGCATCTGTTTGTGATTCCGATGGTGTTGCCACCTATCGTGGTTGCGGTGATTTGGAAGCTGATCTACACCCCCGACATCAGCCCGATTTTTCACGCCGCCAAGGCGCTGGGGTTCATGTTGCCGGCGTTTACCTCGCATGCCGACTTTGCGCTCGCCGCGATCGTTGTGGCCGACACCTGGGAGTGGGCACCTTTTACCTATTTGATGGTGCTGGCAGCCTTGCAGAACCTGCCAGGTGAATATGTCGAAGCCGCGCGCATGGACGGCGCCAATGCACTGCGTATTTTTCAGCACATCGTGCTGCCCTACATTGCGCCCGTGCTAATGGTCTGCACTTTGTTTCGCTTGATCGACAGCATCAAGGCCTTTCCGCTGATCTTTCTGCTCACCGGCGGCGGTCCGGGGTCGGTGACGGAAGTCACCAACTACTACGCCTATTTGCTGGCTTTCAACTATGGCGAACTCGGCTACTCCAGCGCAGTCACGGTGGTGCTGCTGAGCATCACGGTGGTTATCAGCTGGTTGGCCATGCGGCTGAACCGCAATCTTTCTCACCAGGACTGAACATCTTTCACGCCCTTCGCCAATGAAAACCATCCGCTACAAACGCCCCGGCCATGTCGCCGCCTGGGCCGTACCTTTGCTGTTGTTCGTCATGCTGCTGCCTTTCTTGTGGCTGCTGCAAATGTCGTTCAAGCCCACGCCAATGATTCTGGAGTTCCCGCCCCGGCTGCTGTTCATGCCTACGGTCGAGCACTACGTGGGCCTGTGGCAAGGTGGCTTTCCAGAGTCCTTCGTCAACAGCTTGATCACCAGTGGCGTGTCGACCCTGCTGGCCCTGGTGATTGGCGTGCCCGCTGCCTATGCCCTGTCGCGCTGGAGCGGCCGAGGCCGCTTTGGGCTGGGCTTGTCGATCTTGCTCACACGCATGGCGCCGCCGATTGCATTCACCATTCCCTTCTTCCTGGCTTATCGCTACCTTGGCTTGCTCGACACGCGCACCGGCCTGATCCTGATTTACATGACGTTCAACTTGCCGCTTGTGATCTGGATGATGCAGCCCTTCTTTGACGCCGTCCCCGCCTCGCTCGAAGAAGCCGCCCTGATGGACGGCGCCGGGTTCGCCACCGTGTTTGTCGAAATCGTCATGCCCATGGTCAGCGCCGGTATTGCCGCCACGGCCATTTTGTGTTTTCTCTATGCCTGGAATGATTTTTTCTTTGCGCTGATTCTGACCCGTACCGACGCCCGTACCGCCCCGGTGGCGGTGGTCAACTTCATGAACTACGAAGGCTGGGAGTGGGGCAAGATCGCAGCCGGAGGCTCGCTGGTCATGGCGCCGGTGTTGCTGTTCTCGCTGATGGTGCGGCGATACCTGGTCAGCGGGCTGACGGCCGGCGCGGTCAAGGGCTGAGATGCTCACCTCTGCGCTGTCTGGCGCAACCCGTCTTGTTCCGGTGCTGGGGTTCCCTATTGCGCATGTGCGCGCGCCCCGCGTTTACAACCCGGCGTTCGATGCCGAAGGGCTTGACTGGTGTCAGGTGCCGATGGGCGTACATCCAGATGATCTGGCCACCACTCTGGCGCAGTTGGCCAAAGTCAGCAACTTGCAGGGCTTGAACATCACCATGCCGCACAAAGCCAGCGCTTACGCCTTGTGCAGCGTGGCTGGGCCCGAGGCGCGGCGTACCCGGCTGGTCAACACCTTGCGCCTCCAAGCAGACGGCACCTGGGCGGGCGAGAGTTTTGACGGTATTGGTTTTGTCCGCGCTGCCCGTCACCACGGTATGTTGCATCCCGACCGGCCGGCCCTGATTGTGGGGGTGGGCGGCGCTGGTACCGCCATTGCGTTTGCACTGGTAGCCGCTGGCGTGAAAGACCTCATCCTGGTTAACCGCGACCCGCAGCGTGCCGAGCGTCTTGGTCAGGAGCTGCGCGCGGCCGACCCTCTGGTGCACGTGCGCATCGGCATGGCCCATGCCGCCAGTGCGGCGCTCGCGGTCAACGCCACCTCGCTCGGCTTGCACACAGGCGAACCCCTTGCCTTTGATCCCGCTCTGCTCGGCCCGGGCGCCGCGGTCTTTGACATCATTGCCGCGCGCGACACGGAACTCGTGGCCGCAGCCCAGGCGCTGGGACTGTCTGCCTTGGGAGGGCGCCCCATGATCGAACACCAGGTCAGCGCGCAAATTGACTTTTGGCGCGGTGCGCCTTTTCCCCTTGAGGTCCTACCTTGAAACGCAAGCACATCTTTTTGATCATGACGGACCAGCAGCGGTTCGACACCATTGCAGCCCTCGGCTTTGGCCACATGCACACGCCGAACATGGACCGGCTGGTGCGCGAGGGCACCAGCTTTGACAACTGCTTTGTCAACGCCCCCAGCTGCGTACCTTCACGGGCCAGCCTGTTCAACGGCTACTACCCGCACGTCACCGGCGTGTTGCGCAACGGATTGCACTGGCAACGCACCTGGGTTGACTCGCTGGCGGAGCAGGGCTACCACTGCGTCAACGTAGGCAAGATGCATACCATTCCCTACGATGCCAAGGCCGGGTTTCACGAACGCTTTGTCTGCGAGAACAAGGATCGCTACTACGAAGGGCGCTGGTTTGCGGACGAGTGGGACAAGGCCCTGGTGGCTCGCTCGCAGATCAAACCCTCGCGCGAGCGCTACCGCGAATTGCCGGACTACAAAGAGCGCCTGGGCGCCTACGAATGGACTTTGCCTGCAGAGTCGCACGCCGATTTTTTCGTTGGCAACATGGCCGACTGGTGGTTACAGACACGGCCCAAGCCGGAGTCGCTCTTCATGCAAATCGGTTTTCTCGGACCGCACCCCCCCTATGACCCGGTGGCCAGCTACGCAAAGCACTATTTGGACAACCCAGGCCTGCCCGTGCCAGACCCACAGCCCAGCGACCTGGATGACTTGCCCTCTTTCCT
>CAJBLW010000458.1 GCA_903953985.1 uncultured Burkholderiales bacterium | reverse complement strand
GTGTAAGCAGCGTCAGCTTGACCGTACAAAGTCACGGTGGATTGAGCGAAAGAGGTGCCCGAAGCTGCCAAAACAGCCAGAGCAATCAGAGATTTTTTCATTGCAAGTTTCTCCAAGGTTAAACAAGGGCCCGAATCAGAAGGGTGATGTTCACCCGTCGAAACCCTGAGCCAACCTCCAAATCAGGAAGTTGTATGTATTCCACCAGACGACTGTGTGTTCGCCAAGACATTCGTCCAAGAAAAGTTCTTTTCGTTGCAAGCATGCAACAACTCCCCGTATTTACCCTTGCCGACCCTTCAAACTCCATTTTTTATCAATTAGAACAAGTACTTTGGGCTTGTTTCGCAACAAAATTATCAACAGTTACAAATCCAGCACCCCCCATCCCGGGACTCTCTTTCTATATGTCCTCCAGCACGGACACTTTGCAATCTTCAGGCCGAATGGATCGATTGTTTACACTCAGCCCATGATCAATGCCCTGATTTTGGCCGCCGACAGCGCCCTGCGCACCCTTTGCGCCGAGCCGCGCGCCAGTCGCCCCAATCCGGCGGCCTCTGTGGCCGCGCTTGAGCTCAACGATGCCGAGAAGCGCCAGGCGAGCGCGCTGATGCGCATCAACCATGTGGGCGAGGTCTGTGCCCAGGCGCTCTACACCGGCCAAGCCCTGGCCTGCCAGAGCCCTGCACTGCGCGCTCAACTGGCCGAAGCCAGCCGCGAAGAGACCGACCACCTGGCCTGGACAAAGCAGCGCCTGGACGAGTTGAACGACCGGCCTTCACTGCTGAACCCTCTTTGGTATGCCGGTGCGTTTGCCATCGGTTTTGCCGCGGGCAAGATCGGCGGCGATAAAGTAAGTCTAGGTTTCGTGGTCGAGACCGAGCGCCAGGTGGAAGCCCACCTGCAAAGCCATATGGATTTGCTGCCGGCGGCAGATTTGGCGTCTCGCGCCATCGTGTCGGCCATGAAGGCTGACGAAATCGCCCACGCCCAGATGGCCATGAAGGCCGGCGCGGTGGAACTGCCCACGCCAGTCAAGACGGTCATGAAGATGGCCGCCAAGGTGATGACCACGGTGGCGCACCGGATTTAAGCGGCTGCTGAGGGGGCGCAAGCTCAGTCAGCCGACCTCTGGCGAAAATTATGGATTCGGCACAGTGAGGTTTGGATTTTTTCTGTCATCCCGGCCTTCTTTAGTCTGTTATCCCGGCCTTGAGCCGGGATCCATTGCACACTGCCGGTCTTTGCAAAGGGCTTGGGTGCACATTGGATCCCGGGTCTTCGCCCGGGATGACAAAGAGGGGACAACAATACAGGCCATTCATACGCCATGGGGCCAGGTCAATAATTCACCAATAAATGGAAAGTGATGCCAGTTTTTATGGCTTTCACGCAGTTTCCACCACTTCAAAACTGGTCGTGATCTCAGCCGTTTTGCCCAGCATGATGCTGGCCGAGCAGTATTTGTCGTGGCTCATGGCAATCGCCCGCTCCACGGCGCTGGCGGCAACGCCTTTGGCGGTGACCGTGAAATGCATGTTGATCTTGGTGAAGACTTTGGGGTCCTCCTCGGCGCGTTCGCTGGAGATTTTGACGCTGCAACCGCGCACATCGTGTCGGCCACGCTTGAGGATGAGTACCACGTCATACGCCGTGCAACCGCCCGTGCCGGCCAGCAGCATTTCCATGGGGCGGGGGGCGAGGTTTTGGCCGCCATTTTCGGGCTTGGCGGCGTCGGGCGCGCCGTCCATGTTGACGATGTGGCCCGAGCCGGTTTCGGCCACAAAGCCCATGCCGGAGCGGGTACCGGCAGCGCCGGTCCAGGTGACTGTGCATTCCATGGTGTGTTCCTTGAGTGCTGGCCCGCTAAGTGGGCCGTGTTTTGGGTGCGCTGATGTTAGCGGGCTTGACGTTTGAATTCGTCCTGCAGGGCTGGATTTGGCATTGTCCAGATGCTTTTAGCTTTGCATTTTTTTCATTTTGCAACACCTGCCGTGCTGCAATGCAACAAAAACCACCGTACAATTGCGAACAGTCGTGCTTTTTTGCACACACCTGTTGTCTCCTCCACCCTCTGAAAAGGTGGATTTGCCCCCAACCGAAAGGCTGGGGGCATTTTTTTTGATTTTTAATCACCCAGATTGGTTCTTGTTATGTTTTTTAATTAAAAATAACTATTTTTAATTAAAGGAACACCATGGCCTTGAAACAAAACGCAAGGGCAATGGCCTGTATCGCGTTGTGGCCAACATGGGGCCTGGCTCAGTACAGTTTGACGATCACCGACGAAGCCCTGCAGTACAGGCAATTCAACCGGGTTGAGATCACAGGCTCCAACATCGTCAATCCTCGGGCCAGGGAGATCTTGCCCTTGCGCGTGATTGACCAACGTGAGATTGCCCGCATGGGCGTTCAACACACGGCACAGCTGGTACAGCGGTTGCCCTCCATGCACTCGGCCAACGAGTTGGGTGGCGTCAACATGCTGGGCAAGGGGGGCTACGAGGCAGGCGCCATCCACGGCTACGAAGCCGGCACGCTGGTGCTGATCAACGGGCGGCGGATCGCGCCCATCGCCAACCAGCGGCCCGACACAGACCTGACCGCGTTCGATTTGTCTTTGCTGCCATTGAGTGCTATCGAACGGATCGAAATTCTGACCGATGGGGCATCAACCACCTATGGCAGTGACGCGATTGCAGGCGTGATCAATATCATCACCAAGGAGCACACGGCTGGCTTAACCCTGTCTGCAGATGTGACCGATTCACAAGGCGCTGGCGGCAGCGGAAAAAGCATGAGCCTGAGCGGAGGGAATGGCCGCCTTTCGCGCGATGGACATGCGTTGCAAATCCATTTCCAAGCTTCAGAGCGCAAAGCCTTGTTGGCCAAAGACCGTCGGTACACAGACCCCGTCGCTTATCCCTATGGCATCGATGCCAACGGCCGACCTCTGACCTTCATCCCGCGTTACAGCAATTACTCGTATTCATCTGCGGGCAAGCAATACAAGCCCGTAGAAACGGCGGCCGACTGCACAACCGGTTATGACTTCGTGCCGGATGTGGCCCTGGCCCTGAGTAACCCTGCGTACCACGGCATCCAACGCTGCTTGTCGAGTTCTTACCGCAACAACAACATTTATCCCGAGCAGCGCTCGCAAAATCTGCATGTGCAATTTGACAAAACACTGTCAGCCAACCACACCCTGTTCACCGAGTATTCACTGCAGCAAGCTCAGAACACATACAACATTGTGTCGTTGACAAATGTGTTGCTCGCCGCAGGGTCTAACTTTTACTACTACTCACCAGACGCTTACAAAATAGGAACGTCCACCCTCGTGCAAGACCGTGCACGCTGGGTGATCGGCTCACGCGGGCGCTGGTCCGACTGGGACTACACCCTGAGCGCGGAACACAGCCAAACCGCTACCGAGCAAATCAATCAAGGCAACTATTTGCCCACCACCAGCGCCCAATGGGCCGCATTGCTCAAACCCTTCGCAACGGAATGGCTCCATGAGCCTGCCAGCTATTCGCTGGACCTGCAAAACGCCCGAACAGTCGAATTCGAGAAGATCGCCTGCTGCGCAAGGCCAGCATCGTTCAACAAGGGCTGGACCTGCGTGGCTCCAAAGTAGTGGGCGAAACGACATGGGGCAACATCCAATGGGGCAGCAGTTTTTTTGCGCTACAAGAATCTGTGAAAGTGGCCGGTATTGCGTTCCCGAACGAGGAACCCACTTATTCGTCCCATCGCAAAAATTGGGGGACTTCGGCCGAATTGCAAATCCCCGCTTTGGAGCATCTGGAAATCATGGGGGCCGCGCGGGCCGAAAAATACAGCGGGTTTGGCTCGGTGTTGACCGGCAAGCTCGGTCTGAAATATGCATTGGCTGAACAAAGTTACCTGCGCGCCAATGTGGGCACTGGCTACGAAGCACCCACTTTGAGCCAGATGACCGCTGCGCCCACCTGGCGATCCACGGGCACCACCCAAAACGGCCAAGTCTTGAGAAGCTACGCCGCCGGCAACCCCGACTTGCAACCCGAAAAGTCATTGCAATGGAACTTGGGCTTGCACACCCAACCCTCTCCCAATTGGGCGGTGGGCGCAGATTATTGGCGCATCGAAGTCAGGGACACATTTGGCACGCCCAACATGACGCAAATCGATGCAGACCCTCGCCTGAAGGCCACCCAATACACCGTCAACCCCGATGGCAGCGTGCGCTACGACTTGCTGGCCATGAACCTTGGGCAACTTGAAAAAAGCGGCTTCGACTACTACGTGCACAACAGACGGGCCACGGATTGGGGACGATGGTTGATGGGCATTGAGGGCACGTACAACCTGCGATCGCGCCGCAGCAATTATCCGGGCGATCCGCTGGTTTCTGACTTGGGGCTGTACCAAGCCGCGTTCGAATCGGTCACACCGCGCAACAAAATCAGGCTCACATCAGGGCTAGAGTCATCCGACTGGGCATTCAATGCACAGGTCATTTTCATGTCTGGCAACCTCGAGCCCATCCCTCAATACAGTTTGGTCGATGCCCAGGGTTTGCCTGTGGGCAACCAATACACACACCAGGTCAAAGACACCTGGACGCTCGACGTATCAGGCTGGTACGCATTGTCCAAATCATTCAAATGGCGTTGGGCCATCACCAACCTCACCAAAAAGACACCACCTGAACGCTACATGTCGCTGGGGGCCACAATCATTTCGTCATTGCCGCGCACGGACACCCGCTACAACGACTATTACGGGCGGACCTTCAGGATGGTGGCTGAATGGAAATTGTGGTGACTCAGGGCCAGAGGGACGGGACTGAATCAAGGGCTATCATTGCTTTTTGTTTCAAGGGGTGGCCCGGCCGCCCCATTTTTCTCGATTGCGCATGGCATCCCAACACCTCAAACCCGCCGATTACCTGATCAAGATCCTGAACGCCAAGGTCTATGACGTCGCCGTTGAGTCGGCCCT
>CAJBLW010000457.1 GCA_903953985.1 uncultured Burkholderiales bacterium | reverse complement strand
GGGCGCGGTCGCCCACCAGATGCCACTGGCCTATGACTGCCGCCGCACCGGCCAAGCCCACCGCCAGCCACAACACCACCATCAACCAAGTGGGCACAGCCCGCAAGACTTTGTCCATGGCGGTCAACGTGTCGTCCGGGTCCCAAATCGGCATGCGAAAGTACAAAAACGACATGAGCTTGCCGCGCAGCTCTTTGCCGCGCACCTCGCGGGCACGGCGGTCAATTTCTATGCTGTTGGAGCCGTCACTGAAGTGCAGTAAGTTGGAGACGTGCAGCTGACTGAGCAGCTGCACCACCTCTTCTTGGCCGGGCGCGCGCTGGGGGTGGGCGCGCAAATACGACTGCCAGGCCGAATCCACTGTCACACCTTGGTGCAGCGTCAGCAAAAAGGCGTGGGCCTCGGGCGTGATGCGAAAAAACCGATGGGCAAAAGCGTCTTCCAGCACCACCCAGGGCTGGCCTCGGTAGCTTTGGCGGCTGGTGCGCACGCCAGGCAGCAGGCTGACCCGCGCCTCGGCAATGCGGTACCAGGCGTCGCTGTAAATGGCTCCAGACATGGCGCTTAAACGGTGTGCGCGCGCGGCAGGACCGCGCGCTCAGGTTGAAAAATGTGCGTCATCGCCCAAACTTGTCTCACCACCACAGCCACAGCCGCAGCTTGTCGATGGTGCGGTGAAACAACACCCAGGAGATGTTGCGCGAGCCCGCGTCAATCTTGGCTAAACCGGTCATGCCCGGGCGCCACCAGGACGCCACGGGGTCCAATATCTGGGCCTTGAGCACAAATTGATTGCCCTCCTCGCCCTTGACCTGGGCCATGGGCACAAAGCTAGAGACCTTCAGGCGTATGGGCTGGTTGGGCTGGCTCAGGAGCAACAGCTCGGCCTCGGCGTCACTGCGCAACTCGCGGATGGCGTGCTCAGGCACCTGCAGCACCACATACAAATCGCGCACCTGGGCAATGCGAAACAGTTTGTCGCCGCGCTTGACCGAAGAGCCCAGCAAATTGCGCCGCTCGCCTTCTACCACCACGCCGTCAAAAGGCGATTCGGTGCGGGCTTGCTTCAAAAAGTAAGCCACACGCTTGAGCCTGGCCTCAGACTGCACGCGGCGAGCTTGGGCCACCTGCATCTCGGCCAGGGCGCCGCCGGAACGGGCTTTGTCTTCTTCAGAGGCGTAGCGCTGAATCTCTGACTGCACCTCGGCCAGCTGCTGCTGCAAGTCAGTGGTGTCCATCTGCGTCAGGGCTTGGCCTTGTTTGACGGAATCGCCCACATCGACCAGCACGTCGAGCAGGCGGCCATCGTTTTGCGAGGTGATCAGGCGGGTGCTGTCGGTGATCAGCTGGGCGCTGGCCTCGACGCGGTAGGGCACTTGCACAAAGAGCATGACCAGCAGCAGCACGGACGCGAGCAAGGTGCCAAACTTCAACCAAGGCCGGCCAGGGCCGACATACAGCTCCAAGCGCGCCAACGTGGACTGGCTAAGGCGCTGGAGCACATTGGCATCGCGCCAGCGGCTGTCAGCCAGGCGTGGGTAGACCATTTCAAGCATCAGCAAGGCCTGGTTGACGGCCTCTTGCGGCAAGGGGTGGCTGTCGCTGACGGTGATCAGCACCGCTTGGGTTTGTCCAGAGCCGTCACGCATAGGCAAGCTGGTGACATGGTGCATGCCCTCCAGACTGTCCAGCAGGGCCTGGTGGCCGGCCGGACGCGCAGGGGCTGCATACCCTTGGTCAGCCCCCTCGTCTTCGGCTCTTGGAGTGGCCTGATGTTGACCCAAAGAAATCACCTGGTCGGTGGACAGCACCTCAGTGGCTGCAGCCTGCAAGGCAGAGACCAAGCGCGAGGTTTTTTCAAACTTGTCAATGTGGCTGATGGCCAGCACCTGGGCCTGGCCGGCCACCCGCCAACACAACACCGCCTGGCGCAGACCCAAGGTGCGCACCGCGCCATTGACCAAGGTGAG
>CAJBLW010000456.1 GCA_903953985.1 uncultured Burkholderiales bacterium | reverse complement strand
CGCCTGCAAACCATGCGCGCAGCTTGGGAAGCGTGGGACGCCACCGTACCCGCCATCCCCGAAGACGCCACCGTCAGCCTGGGCTACTCGGTCAAGGACATGCCACAGCGCTGAACGCGGTCAATGTGCGCAACAACGCCATCGGTCACGATCACAGGAGTCGACGGTCTCACCCTGGATCTCTTGGGGCGGGTGTGCGCCGCGCTCAGCGGCGCTGGCCCGTCACCACCACCTCCACCCGGCGGTTAGGCAAATTGCAGGCAATGCTGGCGGGCGTCGCTTGGCGCGCGCAAGTGGTCACCACGGGCTCTCTAGAGCCGCGGCCCTCGGTGGTGATGCGCACGCCCTCAAATCCCCTGCCCACGATGTAATCGCGCACCGTTTGGGCACGCTCTTGCGCCAGTTTTTCATTGCGCTCCTCCTGACCCAAGGGGTCGGCATGACCCACAACATGCAGGTGATCGATTTGGGGGAAATCGCCGAGTAAGCGCGCCATCAAGCGGTCCATGGCGTGTACGCCTGCACCGGTCATGGCTTGTGCATCGGAGCGGGCAAATGCAAACAAGGTGTCAGCCGGCAAGGTGAAGCGCTCGGTGACGGGAGCGGGTGCGATGGCAGGTGCAACGCCCTCTTGGCAAACTTGCTCAACCCTCGAGATGGTGTGGATCTGCTGACGCGTACCGGCCAACTCTTGCAACGCTTGCACAGCCGCCACAGGTTGCAGCACAGGCTTGTCGGCAATTTGCTGCACACGCAAGTAATGCGTCTGACCCGGTGTCAGTGACATGGCGGTGATCGTATCCGGCAGGTCTTGGGGCTGAGTGCCCACCCGCATTTGACGCGCGCCCATCTCGACAGGCCCCGTCTTGTAACAAAGCGCACTCCAAGCACCCGACTCCAGCGAGGCGTGGTAGCGTCCATCCATAAAGATGCTGGTGGCTCCCGTCAACGTGCTTTGCGCAGCACGGTAAAAGACCACCCGGCTTTGCGCCGCAGTGATGCCACCAGGCACCTGGAATCCCCCGCCCAATGACTCCATTTTGGCAAGGCTAAGTTGAGCTTTTTTGACCTCTTGTGGGGCGCTCACTTGGGTCTGTGCGCAGCCTGTCAATAGGACAAGGGCGACCACCGTTGAGGAAAAAATGATGTTTATTGATTTTTTCATGAGTGAATCTTTGGTTATTACCGATAAATCGAAATAAATTCAAAAAAGGAGGTTCATCTCTGGCAAAAAAATTAATGGTTTAATCGATTCAAACTGAAGATATCTACTATTTCGTAAACAACAAACCCCCAATTGGCGTACCCCTAAACGAAATGCAATTATTTGTTTTTTTAATATAAAAACATCACAAGGACCAACTTTGGTAATTTCGAACGTCAATGCGGTCACTGTCTGACCAAGGCGTCGGTGGCCCACAGGGGAAATGGACCCCGGCTCGGGGGCCGGGGTGACAAAGACAGTGGGGTGACACAGTCATTGGGGCAATCCGCAGGTTGAAAGGCCATTAAGATGGGCGTTTGGTCCGATGCTCCTAGCCCATGCAACGCTTTTTGACTTTCCGCCAATGGCCCCGCCTGACGGCGCCTTTAGCCCGCTCCGAGGTGCTGGCGGGCCTGACGGTGGCGCTGGTGATGATTCCCCAAGCGGTGGCCTATGCGGGATTGGCGGGCATGCCTTTGGTCACCGGGCTATACACCTGCCTGATCCCGGCGCTTTTGGCCGTGCTGTTTGGCAGCGCCAACCGCCTGTCGGTGGGGCCGGCTGCGCTCACTTGCGTGCTGATCGGTGCCTCGCTCACCGGCATGGCAGAGCCTGGCTCCGCCGAATGGGTGGCTCTGGCGGTTTGGTTGTCGCTGCTGTCGGGGGCCATTCAGTTGCTGCTGGGTTTGGGCAGCTACGGCTGGCTGATCAACCTGGTCAGCGCCCCTGTGATGATGGGCTTCACCCAGGCCGCGTCTTTGCTCATCATGGCGTCGCAAGTGCCCGGATTGCTGGGAGTCAAAGCCTGGAGCTGGGACGTGCAGCACTGGCCCGTGTGGCTCAGCGGCTGGCCTGCGTGGTTTGGGTTAGGCAGTCTGGCGGTGTTGCTGCTGCTGCGCCACTTCAAGCCGCGATGGCCCGGCATCATGATCGTGATGGGTGTGGCCTCGGCCGTGGCCTATGCCACAGATTACCAGGACCACGGCGCCGTGGTGGGCTTGTTGCCCTCGGGCCTGCCGGATTTTTATTGGCCCCAATGGCCTGGGCTGGACAGGCTCAACCAATTGTGGGTGCCTGCCTTGGTGATCGCGTTGGTGAGCTTTTTGGAGACAGCGTCCAGTGCCCGCATCGAATGCCGCCGCGAGGGCAAGCGTTGGGATGACAGCACCGAGCTCTTCAGTCAGGGACTGGCCAAATTGGCCTCGGCTTTTTCAGGCAGCTTTGCCACCAGCACCTCGTTTTCGCGCTCGGCCCTGATGCTCTATGCCGGTGCGCGTTCGGGTTGGGCGGTGGTGGCCTCTGTGGGCTTTGTGCTGCTGGCTTTGTTGATCCTCATGCCTGCGCTGCAATTTGTGCCGCGCTCGGTGATGTCGGCCGCCGTGATCGTAGCCGTGCTCAACCTGTTTCAGCCCCGCCAGTTTTTGAACGTCTGGCGCGTGGGCCGCGTCGAGACCATGACAGCGGGCATCACCTTTGCCATGACCTTGTTGACCGCGCCACGCATTTATTGGGGCGTGATGACCGGGGTGCTGGTGGGCCTGAGCCACTTTTTGCATACCCGCTTGCACCCGCGCATCATCGAAGTGGGCCTGCACCCCGACGGTAGTCTGCGCGACCGCCACCTTTGGAAGTTGCCCCCGCTGGCACCCCACTTGTATGCGATGCGCTTGGACGCGGAGCTGGACTTTGCCGCCGCCAGCGACTTTGACCGCGCCATCACCGACCACCTGGCCAGCCACCCCGATGTGCAGCATGTGTGCCTGTTTGCCCAGCCTATCAACCGGATCGACGTGACCGGTGTGGAAACCTTCGGCCAGTTGCACCGTCAGTTGGCCAGCCGGGGCATCAGCTTGCACATCAGTGGGATGAAGCTGCCGGTGGAGACCACTTTACGCCGGGCAGGCGAGCTGTCTGATGGCCCACACCTTTGGCTTTACCGGACCGACGCCGAAGCCTTGCTGGCCATTGCCCAACTGACCCCTTTGCCGAACGACATTGCGGCAGCGGCCATTTGAGGATTTTCGGGCCACCCGCCCGGCTGCGCCTGGGTGCTCCTGCAACTGTCAGCGCGCAACCCACAAGGGCAAAGCTTGGTTGTTTTGGTTTTTTTCGCGCCTGACGGTCTGTCCATTCTCACGAACAGAATCGGGCCGCATCTGACCCCAAACGGGCAGGTTGGTGAAGCGCAGTTGGGTTGTTTTTTGGGGCCATTCACGCGCCACGAAAATTTCCATCTGATCGGGCAAACGCCAAACCGCTTGATACGGTCCGCTTTGTTCGCGGCCCGTCACGCTATGGGGGCGACCAAAGCGGCCCTCGATGCGAAGCTTCACATCTTCCACATGCGCGTTGTCGGAAAACGTCATGAACACGTAGTCCACCCGCGCCAGCCTTTGCCCCTGTGGGGCGTAGCTGAATTTCATTTGAAGCAAGCCTGGCATCCAGTTAAGGGCATCGTAGATGTCCTCCCGGAAGGCATCGTCCTCGCGCTGGGGCTTCAAGCCCTCGTCTCGGATGGCTTGACGCAGCTCAGCTCGCGTGGCCGTGCTCAAAATCACGCCAAACATTTGCAATCCGCCTTCGACCTTCGCTTTGGGCTGGGGGGCGGCGGCCTCAGGAATCGGTGTCAGCATCACAGCGGGGCCAGACGGCGCGGTCGAGACGGAGCGCCACCCGGTTTGCGCCCAAACAGGCGTGACCCAGGCCAGCGCACAGCCCATGGTGCAGATCAGCGTGGCTTGCTGCAGACGCTGAACCAGGTGTGTATTGCGAAAAAAGCGTGAAGCGGATTGCATGTGAGACCTGCCATGAAGTTTGAGACGGTCTTCCAGTGTACCTATGGACGTTGATAAATGAAAACAAAAGAATCTAAAAATGATTATGGGCGTCGGACTACGGATCTGGCCTTGTGAAGTTTGCAGGAGCCAGGACTGAATCCTTGGCTTGGTCATCCCGGGCGAAGTGTTTGTCATCCCGGCCTTGCGCCGGGATCCAGTGCACGCTGCGGGTGTTTGCAAAGGGCCGCGGTGCGCAATGGATCCCGGGTCTTCGCCCGGGATCACAAGAAAATTACGCCTAGGATGGCATTTTTTGTGGGAGCCCACCCTTGTGGGCGGTGGCTTGCCTTGGCGGTGTGGATGCAATCGCCCACGGGGTGGGCTCCCACAAAGACAAAATATCCGACTGGCCGACACCCACATGGGCTATTCAAACTTCATCGGGCCGGATCAATAACTTCAACGGGCCGAATCAATCAGCCAACGCCTTTTCGAACTCCGACAACCGCTTGTAGATCGAGCGCAGCTCGGTGATGTCGGTCCAGCGCTCGATCAGGTAAGAGAAAGCGTCGTTCACCTTGCCAAAGGCATTGCCAACCTGCTGGATCACGCCCAAGGTAATCACACCGGTGAACAAGGACGGCCCCATCAACAGGTACGGGAAAATCACCATCGTCTGGCTGTAAAAATTGCTCCACAGATGAAAGTAGGCGTAGTGGTTAAACAGCCGGAAATTGTTCAACCGCACCCCCGTGAACAACTCGAGCACCGTGGGCAAATGCATGCGGCTGCGCTCGTCTTCGGCATACACCAGGTCCTTGCGCAATGCCGCCTCGGTGCGTTGGTTGTTGTATTCCAGCCCGGGCAGGCGAATGCCTACAAACCACGAAATGGCGGTGCCGCCCAAAGCCGTGACCAGCGCCACCCAAAACAGCGAGCCCTCAAACTGCAACCAGACAATGGCCAGGCCCGTGGACAGCGCCCACAAAATCGGAATGAACGACAGCAATGTGAGCACCGCCCGCACCAGTCCCAGGCCCAGGTTTTCGGTCTGGCGGGCAAAGCGCATGCAGTCTTCCTGAATGCGCTGCGAAGCACCCTCTACGCTGGCTTCGGTGCCCTGCCAGCGGGGCAAGTACTCCTCGGTCAAAGCCTGACGCCATCGAAAAGCGAAGTGGGAAGCCAGATAGGTCTCCAAACTGCGCAGCAACATGAACGGAAAAGCAATCCACGCAAACTGCCACATGAAGCCCCACAACTTCTCCAGCCCCCCGGCCTGCTCAGGCTTTTGCAGCAAATCGTAAAACTCGCCGTACCAAGCGTTGAGCTTGACGGTCTGCTGCACCGTGATGAACACCAAAGCCACCAACACCAACAAGCCACCCCAAGCCCACAAGGCCCAGCGGCGGGAAAGAAAGAAACTGCGGAACATGGGCTCTTTCGGTCAGGGGTTGACGCTGTCGACCGTCTCGGTCTTGAAGTCTGCGGGCAGCACCACTTCGAGCAATTCCAGATCTTCACTGTGCCCCAGTTCGCGGTGGCGGATGCCTGGCGGTTGGTGCACACACGAGCCGGCCTCTAGCCGAACCGCACCCTGCCCTTCGTATTCAAACTCGATCCAACCCTTGAGCACATAGACCAGCTGAAACTCGGTGACATGCAAATGCGGCTGGCTGGAAAATTCATGCCCCCCAGCGGCGCGGATGACACTGGCCGTGACACGACCCTGCGTGGCCTGATTTAGCCCCAAGTCACGGTACTCAAAAAACGAGCGCAAACCACGCTCGAACTGCGCATCTTTGGCGTGGGTCACTACAAAACCTTGCGTTGTCATGGGCATCTCCTGGGTCAATGATTTCATTTAGGCATCCATTTACATCCTAAGGCCAAGTGACCCTTGAATCACATCCCGAGCGAAGCCTTTGTCTGTCACCCCGGACGAGTTATCTTTTTGTCACCCCGGGCAAAGACCCGGGGTCCATCTCCCTTGCAGAAATTGCATCGCCTGCTTATGGGCATATTCTCAAATCAGCTTCAGACCCTCGAGTGAAATAGAAAGGACCGCTGACCATGACTGGCTTGAAAACGACTTCTATGACGAGCGCTGAATTGCGTGAGGCCTCTGTAACAGGCAAAAGCAAGACGCAGAAAAACCGAATCCAGACCACTAGCCACTATGTATGGGACGGCGAGGATGAAGACGATCGCCCGCTAACGCACGAAGAAATCCAGGCGGGCATCGAGGCTTACCGCCGTCAACGCGGACGCCCCACAGGTAGCGACAAGGAGTCCACCACCATACGGTTTGATCGTGAGGTGCTGGCCGCCTTTCGCGCAGGAGGTCCCGGCTGGCAAACCCGCATGAACGCTGTGCTGCGTGATTGGCTCAAGACGCAATCGCCAGTTTGAGACACAGACTTTTAAAAACAGTTTTCTGCTTGTAGACGCCAACCGAAAACTGTCCCCCAGTTGGTCCGTATTGGATCTGCGTCAACAGGTAACGATCCACCCCTCCAGCGGATCAAAAGGTGGCAAGCCGTATTGCGGGTGCCCGGCTTGGTGCTGCTGCTGCGCCCAGGCCGCTTGCATCAGGCACAGTGTGGCGTCAAGCGCGTCGCCGCTCGCGTCATCGGCCAGACGGCCCAGCAGGGCGTTGCTGGCCACCAGGCGCAGACTAAGTCGAGTCTGACCGCGCTCCAAAGCGCTCAGCAGTGCGCGCCGCGCCAGCAGGCGCTCGGGGGTTTGCTTGGCTTTGTCGTCGTTCTTGTAGCTTTGGTTACCCAGCACCTCACGCGCGAGCAGGCCGGGGTAGGCTTCCAGCGCCACGCGGCGGGCATCGCCCACATGCAAGCCGGGCAGGTGCACACCCGCCTGCCGCAACAGGGGCACACCCGCGTGCAGCATGTAGGCCACGGGCGGGTTGACCCATTTCATGGAGGGGCTGGAGCCAGCGGGCCGGTCGACGGCGCGGTGGGCAAACTTGCCGCCCACGGGGCGGGCGTTGCAAAACGCCGCAAACTGCTCGCGAATTTGAGCACGCTCCAGCGTGCAGTATTGGTCCATGCAGGCGGCCCAGTCAGTGGGCCAACGCAAGGTTTCGACCAATTCACGCGGCAGGCCAAAAGGCAAGTCAAAACCACCCACCCAGTCGGCAGGCTGCGCCAGCCAGTCGCCAAACGCGGCCAGCGTTTCAAAGGTTTGCAGCGCCTGCAGTTGCACCCTGCCCTGCCGGGCTTGACCCAGCGCCAGCACGATGGGTTTGCGTTTGGAGGGGCTGCTGGAAAAATCGCAACCGATCAATGACACGGCGTTCATCTCACCACCCCAAGGCCATGACACCTGCTGCAATCAGCACGGCACCTGCGATGCGCGGGCCACGGTCTTTTTCGCCCAGCAGATGCCCGCCCAATAAAGCAGCAAACAACATGGACACCTCACGCGCTGGAGCCACATGCGACAGCGGCGCCACCTGCAGGGCATACAGCACAAGCACGTAAGACACGGGGCTGAAGATGCCGACGATCAAGGCGTAGCGCCTTTGCTGCAACCACAGCGCCCACACGGCCTGACGGTCGCGCAGCAAAATAGGTGTCAAAAAAACCAGGCGCAACAGGTTGCCAAAATACTCCACCAAAATGGGCGACATCATCGCCACCTTGATGGCATAGCCATCGACCACGGTGTAACTGGCAATGAACAAGCCTGTGATACCGCCATAAAAAATGCCGGTGCGCACCCGCGCTTGCTGGAGCGGGTCTTGCGCGGCTTGCCAAAGCCCCGGGCCGCCCGCGATCAGAAACACGCCGCCCACCACGCCCAGGATGCCCAACAGGCCCAGCGCCGAAATCTGCTCACCCAAGAAGAAAATCGCTACCATGGACGACAGCAACGGTCCCGAGCCCCGCGCCAACGGGTACACCACCGTGAGGTCAGCTTGGCGGTAGCCGCGCAGCAACACGATGAAATAAACAATGTGCAGCAAGGCACTGGACAGCACCAGGCCCCACTCCAGCAGACCCCAGGCTATCACCTGCGCCCAACCCACCCACAGGCCCAAGGGTGCCCAAAACACCATCAGCACCACTGAAGTGAAGGCGATAAAGCGCACGTCGCCACCGGCTTTTTTGGCCGCAATATTCCAACAGGCATGGATAAAACCCGCCAGAACGACCAGGGCAAGCGCACTCAGGGGCATGGGCGTGAAAAAGCCCCTTGCGGGGCTTGAAGAGAAACGGGTTTAAGCCCGACCAATGATGGACGCGGTGGCCATGAGCTCTTCCAGCAAGGCCAGTGAGACTTTGCCAGACACGTTGTAAGGGTCAAGCTCTGCCCGCTCGGAATATTTGAGCAAGATGTTGGTGTTCACCCTCGAGGCGTCGACCAAGCCCATGGTCCAACCACCAAATCGACGCTCAGAGATTTCTTCGTAGTGCAACAGCACCACATCCTTGTGACGCGCATCTTTCTGGATGTGACCATAGAGCTCGCTCACCGCGTTACGCCCACCTTCGATGGCCTGCAAAAAGATGCCGCCGCCGTAACAGAGGATGCCGGTGATCCCGCTGCTTGGGTTGAACTGGCGAGATTGGGCCAAGATGGCATCGATGGTCTCGGCACTGGGATCGACCGTGCGGCTGGCGTAAAGCAAACGGACCAACATGGTGTCAACTCCTTCCGGGAATCAGTGACAAAAATTCGCGGCGCAGATTCACGTCTTTGAGGAAGGCACCGCGCATGACCGAGTTGATCATCTTGCTGTCCATGTCCTTCACGCCGCGCCAGCCCATGCAGTAGTGGCTGGCCTCCATGACGATGGCCAAACCATCGGGCTGGGTTTTGCGCTGAATCAAGTCAGCCAGTTGAACCACGGCCTCTTCTTGAATTTGCGGGCGCCCCATGATCCATTCGGCCAGGCGGGCGTACTTGGACAGGCCAATCACGTTGGTGTGTTCGTTGGGCAATACGCCGATCCATATCTTGCCAATCACAGGGCAAAAGTGGTGGCTGCAAGCGCTGCGCACGGTGATGGGGCCGACGATCATCAGCTCGTTCAGGTGTTCTGCGTTGGGGAATTCGGTGATCTCGGGGCCTTCGACATAGCGACCCTTGAACACTTCTTTCAAATACATCTTGGCCACACGGCGGGCGGTGTCGCCGGTGTTGTGGTCGTTCACGGTGTCAATCACCAAGCTGTCGAGCACGCCCGCCATCTTGGTGGCGACCTCGTCGAGCAATTTTTCCAGCTCGCCGGGTTCAATGAATTCAGCAATGTTGTCGTTGGCGTGGAAGCGTTTGCGGGCAGCCTGGATGCGCTCGCGGATCTTCACCGATACAGGAACACCCTCGTCTTCGGGCGTGGCAGCAGAAGCAGTCATGGCGTCTGTAGATTTCATTAACATGGGCATTGATCGTAACAGCGATTGATCAGCGCACAGCGACCAGGGGGTTTGACCCTTTTATTCTCTTTCTGCTTTCTCCCCACCCTTCAATACCGGTGCCCTGTGAGGAAAAGTGCCATGCGCATGAGGCCAAAAGCCAGGCGATCGCGCAGTCGCTGGTGCCAATGCCTTTGGCCAAAGGCTGCCGAAACAGGCGTGCTTTGTGATGCAATCACCTGAATCAAACGCCGGTGCAGTTGTTGCGCAAACAGGCGATCGGCCACCACCACATTGGCCTCTCGCGCCAGCAGGAGGCTGAGCGGGTCCAGGTTGGACGATCCCACCGTGGCCCAGGGACGCTCGTTGTCGGGGTCAACCACAGCCACTTTGGCGTGCAAAAAACTCGCATCGTATTCGTAGATTTCGACCCCAGCGGCGAGCAAGGTGCCATAGACCGGACGGGCTGCGTGGTATTGCATGAAGTATTCATAACGCCCTTGCAGCAGCAAGCGTACGCGCACCCCCCGTCGGGCTGCATGCACCAAGGCCTGACGTAACCTGCGCCCCGGCAAAAAGTAGGCATTGGCAATCAGCACTTCGTGCCGAGCCAGACCAATGGCCTTGCGGTAGGCCCGCTCGATCTGGCTGCGGTGCAGCACGTTGTCGCGCAGCAGTAAGGCGGCCCGGCTGGGCGACGGCGAGCCATCGGGTAGGGGCAGCGGCTGCTTCCAGGGCAGCGGCAGGCCAGCCGTTTTGAACGAGTGAAGTGCCTGTGGAATCTTGCGTTCACGGGCGTTTTTTGCGCCTTGCAAACGCCACCACAGTTGGGCCATGCTGTCTTGGATGTGACCCACCAGTTCGCCCTGCGCACTGACCGCGAAGTCCAACCGGGGCTGGGGCAATTTGCCGTGGTGTGGGTCGTACCAATCGTCCAGGATGTTGATACCACCACAAAAGGCGGTGTGCCCATCCACCACGCACAGTTTGCGGTGCAGACGACGCCAGCGGCTGGGGATGAGCAAGCCCAAGGTGCCCAAAGGCGCATAAATTCGCCAATCCACCCCCGCGTGGGCAAAACGCGTGCGCCAGACCTCAGGCAGTTGGGGAGTGCCCACACCGTCGACCACCAGCCAGACACGCACGCCGCGCAAGGCCGCTCGCTCCAGCCCCTCGGCCACCCGCACGGCAGCGCCATGGAGGTCAAAAATATAGGTTTCCAGCAGCACATGCGAGCGGGCTTGGTCGATCGCTGCGACCAAGGCTTCAAAGTAATCCTGCCCACCCTCGATGAGGCGGATCTGATGGCCGTCGCGCAGCGCTGGGTTGTGCCGCATGCTCAGTCGTTCCAGGCAAATTCGGCCACCAGTGGCAAATGGTCAGACATGCGCTGCCAGATGCGCCCAGAGGGCACCATGGCATGCACAGGCGTCAGGCCCCGAGCGTACACATGGTCGAGCTGGTTCAAGGGCAAGCGCGAGGGGTAGGTGGGTGTGGGCTGCTCGCGCCACTCTCGAAACCCGGCCTGCGCCATGCGACGTCCCAGACCCGTTCCCCAGTCATTGAAGTCGCCTGCCACCAGCACCGGTTCATGGGCCGGGATGTCTTGTGCGATGTACACCAGCAGTTGCGCCAGCTGGCGCACGCGGCTGGCGGGGACCAGCCCCAGGTGCACCACCAACACGTGCACCACGCGGTCCACCACCTCAACTTGAGTGTGCAAAAACCCGCGTTGCTCAAACCGGTGGTCCGAGATATCGCGGTGCTGGTGCGAGAGCACGGGCCAGCGCGAGAGCAAGGCGTTGCCGTGCTCACCGTGGCGCGTGATGGCGTTGGTTCGATAGACGGACTGGTAACCTTCGGGGGCCAAATACTCGGCTTGCGGCAGGCTGGGCCAATGCCTGAAATATGCTGCCTCGCGGCGGTGCTCGCGGCGCACCTCTTGAAGGCACACGATGTCGGCGTCGAGTTGCTCCACCGCATGGCCCAAGTTGTGGATTTCAAGACGCCTTGCAGGGCCCAGGCCTTGCACGCCTTTGTGGATGTTGTAAGTGGCCACCCGCAAAACCGGGTGTTCGTGGCGTTCGGGCTTCATCGCGGGGCGGTCGGTACAAAGCGCGGCAGCATCAGGATGGCTTCGGCGTTGGAGGGGGAAAAGCACTGATCGGCCGCGGCATGCCAGGGCAGCCATTGCGCGTCGGTGTGCTCGCGTGGGCTGAGCACCACGGGGATGCGTTGCGGCACACACAGGCCAAACACCCGCTCGGTGTTGCGGCTGACTTCGGGCGCGTAGCGCCAGCGCCAGGCAGGGTAAATGTCGTATACGTTTTCCAGTTCCCAGTCTTGCAGGCAGCAATTCGGGTGGCGGGCGTCGATGCCGGTTTCTTCCTGCACTTCGCGAATGGCCGTCTCCAGCCAGCTTTCTTCGGGGTGGTCCTTGCTGCCGGTGACCGATTGCCAGGTGCCCCAATCGGCACGCCGGATCAGCAAGACCTCTTGCTCGGGCGTGTGAATGACCACCAACACCGACTCCGGAATTTTGAAAGCGGCAGGCGATGGGGGGAGCGGTTGCAACATGGACGGGGCAGACTCCAAATGAATGACCAGAAGATCAATTCATTGTAGTCAGCCCTTTGTTGAACTCGGGGAAGCGCGCCGTTAGCGCATCAAGCCTGCCGCCGCTTGAGCGGCATGACCGCCTGCAGTTGTGTTTTTTGCAAAGGTTTGGACAAAAACGCATTCATGCCCGCAGCCATCGCCTGGTCAGCCGCATCGCTCATCACATCGGCCGTGAGCGCCACAATGGGCACCCGTCCGCGATCACCCGACAGTGCCCGTATGTGGCGCGTACTGCTCAGGCCATCCATCACCGGCATGTGGATGTCCATCAGCACCAGATCAAAATCGGACTGACTGGCTTGCGAGAGCGCTTGTTGGCCGTCCTCTGCAAAGCTGACCTGATGGCCCATGCTTTGCAATAACAGCCCCACCACTTTGCGATTGACCGGATGGTCTTCCGCCACCAGAACACGCAAGGCCTCGTTGGCCAAACCAGGCTCAAGCGGGTCCGGGCTCGCGCTGTCGCCCAAGCCGGGTGCTGGAGCAGCGTCTGCAGTCAAAGTGGCCCATGGCGTTTTCAAGCTCAGCGTGAAAACCGAACCTAGCCCGAGCTGGCTGCGCGCCGTCAATTCGCCGCCCATCAGGCGAGCCAGGGATCTGGATATCTCCAGACCCAAACCGGATCCCGATTGCTTGCGCGTGAGAGAGGCGTCGCCCCATTGAAAGCGCTCAAACAAACCTTGTTGGGTGGCCTCGCTCATGCCAATCCCGGTGTCGACGATGTCAATCTCCCAGTGCACGCTATCGGAAAGTGACTCACGCCGAACCCGGATGTCAACCTGCCCTTTATCGGTGTACTTGATGGCATTGCCAAGCACATTGAAGAGAGTTTGCCGTAAGCGCAGGGGGTCGAGCATCACGACACGCGGCTTGTGCAAGTCGCCCGTCAGCTGCAGTTGCAGGCCCTTGTTTTGCGCTTGCACCCGCAGGAATCGGTGCACTTCCTGCAAAAAATCGCCCATATCTGTGGGCTCTGGGCGCACTTGAATTTTTCCGGCTTCCAAGGCCGAGACCTCCAGCACATCGTTGAGCACGGCCAACAAGTGCGCTGCACTGCCCTTGGCGGTCTGAATCAAATCAGCTTGTTCTGAGCCATTCTGGGTTTTTTCCAACAAACCCAGCATCCCCAATATGCCATTGAAAGGTGTACGCAACTCGTGGCTCATGTTGGCTAAAAACCGACTTTTGCCTTGGTTGGCACTTTCGGCTTGTTCTTTGGCCTGCATCAACTGCACATGCAAGCTTTGTTGCTCCCTTTGGGACTGATATTGCTTGCGCTCGTGCGCATACAAACCCACAGCGCCCAACACCAAACCCAGGATCTGCGCCAGCGTGAGCCAGGCTATCCATTGGCTTTGTTCGCGCACAGTGGCCACTTGTTTTTGTACCCATTCGCCCATGACAATGTCCGAGGCTGAGTTCAGGGCCTGAACCTCTGGCGCCATTTGCTGGAGCTCTTTCATGAGCGAAGACCACGCGGGTGATGCCCATTCTTGCCCATTGGCCAAGGGGGTGGATCGGGCCACCCAGCTGAGCAAGCGGGGGGCCAATGTGGTGTATTCCTCACGGTGGTGTACACGTTCAAGACTAGGGCTGTTGAGCAGCAAGTCGACGCGGCTGACCAAAATATCAAAGCGCAAAGACCGCTCTGATGCAAAGTCCGCAGGGGTCATACCCGGCCAAGCGAGGTCTGCACGCGTCATGGCCGCATCGAAACGCCACAACTCTCGCTCCAGATTCATGGTGATGGCCGTGAAAGAGTCGTCCTGCAGTCGCGCAGCAGCCTCCAGCGCCTGTGCTTGACGCCATTGCACGGTGGTGGCCACCACCAATGCAGAAATCACCAGGACCGCCACGAAGGCCAGACCCCAAAAAAATCGAGACGGTGCCAGGCCTTTCAGCCCTGGTGTCGCAGGTGTGGTGTCGCGTGTTTGCATCACTCCACCTCAATGGCCTTGAGTTGCCAGATGGAGCGCTCGTAGTAAATCTTGTGTTGGAGTTCTTTTTTGGCATCAAAAGGGTAGACGATGAACAAAGGCCCCTTGGTACGGACCGGTATCGCCTGACCATTCATTTGCACGGCCACCACCACATCGTGCTCACGCGCATCGGACACGGGCAGCTTCACGCGGTAATCGTTGAGCGCCACCGCCCTGATGTGCTGGCCTTTGGCCTTGACCAGCTGCAAGACATCGCGCAACAAGGGGCCGCTGAAGGTCACGGGCTTTTGATCCCAAGGGGTCTGCGTGGTGAAGCTTTTTTGCGGCAAAGCCTGCAAAGCCTTCATGTCCAAAACCGCCACTTTGCCCTGGTTATGTGCCTCGATCAGACCCGACACCTTCAGAACCACAGGCCCATGGGGCGCATCCAGGGCCCAAACGGCAGAGCCAGCGAACACGGCCAACATGACACAGAACACGCCCATTTTGCTGCTCAAATTCGGAAAGACTGTTTTTGTCTTTTCGCTGACTTCCAACAAATTTTTTGTGAACATGATCGTTTTTTCTTAATTAGACAATTGAGGCATTAATTATTTTATTTGCTAATATAAAGCAATAAAAATAATTTGTTTCTAATCGTAAAAGTATTGACCAATTCCTGCCCAGTTTTCAAACGCAAGAGCTCAGAGGGCCCTGCTGCTAGCATGCAAGTCATGCTGAAACAGACTGCTGCGCCCTTCCCAAAGTCGACCAACACCGTGCTGAGCGTCATCAGCCTCAGCGGTGGGCCGGTCGAACTGCCGCTTTTCCGCGATTTCAACCTGCAACTGCCCGCAGGACTTTCCGCCTTGCTGGGCGACGAGGGTTCGGGCAAGACCAGCTTGATGCGCTTGCTCAGCGGCGATTTGGCACCCACTGCAGGGCAGTTGCGCCTGATGTGCGAGGCCAACCCTTTAACCCTGCCTCGGAATTCGGCGGTTTTTTGGACCGACCTGCGTTTGCCGCTGCACGACAGCGATACGCCCGAGCAATGCTGGGCGCACTTCCGTTTGTCTTTACCCGCCTGGTCCGACGCCACGAAAAACGAGCTGGTCGAGACCTTGCAGTTGGCCCCACACCTGGACAAAAGGCTGAACATGCTGTCGACCGGGAGCCGCCGCAAAGTAGGCCTGGTGGCAGCGCTGGCCAGCGGAGCCGTGGTCACTCTGCTGGACCAGCCTTTCGTCTCATTGGACCAGGCCTCCATCCGCAGCCTTCAGGCGTATTTGACGCAAGTGGGTCAAAACACCCAGCGCGCTTGGCTGATCGCCGACTACGAAAAGCCCGCTTATCTTCCGCTGGCATCGGTGCACCAGCTCTGAGGTCTGGTGATGGGTCCGACTACCCATCCGTCGGGCTTGGGGCTCAAGAGAACGGTCGCCGTGCCGATGCTCATCCATGAGCTGGTTTGCCCAGTCTTCACGAACCTTGAGTGTCACCTACCTTGTTGCGCTTTGACCTTCAGCATTCTGCGGCCTTTTGCATGTGCTTGCTGGGATGGGCGCACGCCGCAGCCCATGCCAAAGGCCCGGCCGAAGCCAAGCCGATTCCCAGCCCAGCGGCAGACCAATGCCTCATGCCGGCCGCCCAACGTCATGGTGTCAACCCGCACATCCTGCGGGCCATCTTGCAAGTCGAGTCAGGCATGCGCCCCCATGTGATGAACCGCAACCGCAATGGCAGCATCGATGTAGGCATGGCCCAAATCAACTCCATCCACTTTCGTGAACTGTCCCAATGGGGCATCACGCCAGAGCGGCTGCTGGACCCCTGCGTGGCCACGCATGTGGCAGCCTGGCACCTCAAACGCGTGATACTGCGCCACGGCAACACTTGGTTTGGCGTGGCCGCCTACCACTCTGTCACGCCTGTTCACAACCTGCGGTATCAGGCTTTGGTGCGGCAAGAGTTGGTGCGCACGGGTGTTTGGCGCTGAAATCGGTCAGGTCTGGCTGAGGTTCTGGCAAGGGGGGCTTATCCTCGCTGACTGCACACTCGTGGTGTTAAATGACACAAGAAGGCTCTAAAAAACAAGGTTAATCTCGAAACATTGACGAAATTTGGTGCTATTTAGACGCTATGCCCCATAATCTGATAGTGCGCGTTAATAAAACGTCACATTTGAGGTGATCGGTCAGTTTCGCGCGCTACGGCGGCACTTTTCAGGTTTGTTGTGCTTTCGGGACCCCATCGCTTTTGTTTTCATGTGTTTTTCAGGAGTCCCCATGGGCAATAAACTTTACGTCGGCAATCTGCCGTACACCGTTCGCGACGAAGACCTGCAACAGGCTTTCGGCGAATTCGGCGCCATCACCAGCGCCAAAGTCATGATGGAGCGCGACACAGGCCGCTCTAAAGGTTTCGGTTTTGTGGAAATGGGCAGCGATGCCGAAGCCCAAGCCGCTATCGCTGGCATGAACGGCCAATCTTTGGGTGGTCGCAGCATCACCGTGAACGAAGCCCGTCCGATGGAGGCACGTCCTCCTCGCACCGGTGGTTTCGGTGGTGGTGGCGGTTACGGCGGTGGCGGTGGCGGTGACCGCTCCGGCGGTGGCGGCTACGGCGGCGGCGGTGGCGGTCGCTCCGGCGGCGGCGGCTACGGCGGTGGTGGCGATCGCTCCGGCGGTGGCGGCTACGGCGGTGGTGGTGGCGGTGGTCGCGGCGGCTACTAAGCCCTGCAAACTCCGCAAACGGCATCAATGCCGTTGCAAAATATCTGACCCAGCCTAGCTTGCGCTGGGTTCAGACATAAAAGGCTTCATAACTTCGGTTTTGGAGCTTTTTTTTGGGTCAATCCGATTTGGCTCACGGGCAACGCGTCTGCGTTGGTGCCCGAACTGTTACGCCAGCGAAAACAACAAAAGCCAACGCCACCTTCAGGTGGCGTTGGCTT
>CAJBLW010000455.1 GCA_903953985.1 uncultured Burkholderiales bacterium | reverse complement strand
GTGCCCGGCGGCGTCGGCCCCATGACCATCACCATGCTGCTGGTCAACACCCTTGAAGCGGCCGAACGCGCATCCAAGTCATGAACAAGCCACCCCAGGCTTTATTTATTCTGTCATCCCAGACATTTTTTCTGTCATCCCGGGCTTGACCCGGGATCCATGACCCCCAACCCCCATCCTTGACCACCCCACCAAAGGACCCCCATGACCAATCCTCTTCTCGACACGTCTGACCTGCCCCTGTTTGACCGCATCGCCCCCGAGCATGTGGCCCCGGCCCTGGACGAACTGCTGACCGCCGCGGAAAAGGCGCTGGACACCGTGACCGACAACGACTTTCCAGCCGACTGGAAGGCCATAGCCCAAACCCTGGACGTCAGCACCGAAAAACTCGGCGTGGCCTGGGGCGCCGTGAGTCACCTCAACAGCGTGGCCGATACGCCAGCGCTGCGCGCCGCCTACAACGCCGCCCTGCCCCGCGTCACCGAGTTCTGGACTCTTCTGGGCAGCGACGAACGTCTGTACGCCAAATACAAAACCATCGATGCCGCCAGCCTCAACGCTGAGCAAACACAGGCCCGCAAAA
This sequence comes from uncultured Burkholderiales bacterium, assembly GCA_903953985.1. Taxonomy (GTDB): domain Bacteria; phylum Pseudomonadota; class Gammaproteobacteria; order Burkholderiales; family Burkholderiaceae_C; genus Limnohabitans_A. The sequence continues at coordinate 2,065 of CAJBLW010000455.1, read as the reverse complement.
ACGCCCTGCGTGGTTTTGTCTTGGGTGGCGCCGAATTGCAAGGCGCGGCCAAGGAACGCTACGCCGCCATCCAGGAACGGTTGGCTGAAATCACGCAAAAGTTCAGCGAAAACACGCTCGACGCGACCGAGAAATTTGCGCTGTACGTGAGCGAAGACCAGCTCAAAGGTGTGCCCGCCGATGTGGTGCAGGCCACCCGCGATGCTGCGCAAAAAGAGGGTAAAGAGGGCCACCGCTTGGGCCTCAAAATGCCGGTGTATTTGCCCGTGATGCAGTTCGCAGACAGCAGCGCACTGCGTGAGCAACTTTACAAAGCCTATGTCACCCGAGCCTCGGACCAAGCCCCCGAAGACGTCAAGCATTTCGACAACACGCCTTTGATGAAAGAAATCCTGGCCCTGCGCCAGGAAGAAGCCCGCCTGCTGGGTTTTGACAACTACGCCCAAGTGTCGGTGGTGCCCAAGATGGCCGAGTCGCCAGAAAAAGTCACCACCTTTTTGCGCGACTTGGCGTTAAAAGCCCGCCCCTTTGCAGAAAAAGACCTGGCCGACCTGCGCAAATTCGCAACCGACACCCTGGGCATCGCCGGCCCTTTGAACGCCTGGGACGTGCCTTACTTGAGCGAAAAACTCAAGGAGGCCCGCTACAGCTTCAGCGAGCAAGAGGTCAAGCAATACTTCACCGCCCCCAAGGTGCTGGCTGGGCTGTTCAAAATCATCGAAACCCTGTTCGAAGTCAGCATCCGGGTCGATCAGGCCCCGGTCTGGCACCACGCTGTGGGCTTTTACCGCATCGAACGCGACGGCCAACTGGTGGGCCAGTTCTACCTAGACCCCCCAGCCCGCGCCGGCAAGCGCGGCGGCGCGTGGATGGACGACGTGCGCGGGCGCTGGCAGCGCCCCGACACCGGCGTGTTGCAAACCCCTGTGGCGCACCTGGTCTGCAACTTTGCTGAAGGCGTGAACGGCCAACCCGCCTTGCTGACGCACGACGACGTGATCACCCTCTTCCACGAGTTTGGCCACGGCCTGCACCACATGCTGACGCAAGTGAGTGAGCGTGATGTGTCGGGCATCAGCGGCGTCGAGTGGGATGCGGTGGAGCTGCCCAGCCAGTTCATGGAAAACTTCTGCTGGGAATGGTCGGTACTGCGCCACATGACGGCGCATGTGGACACTGGCGAACCCCTGACCCGCGCACTGTTCGACAAGATGCTGGCTGCCAAGAACTTTCAAAGCGGCTTGCAAACCCTGCGCCAAATCGAGTTTTCACTGTTCGACATGCTGGTCCACTCTGAGCACGACCCGGCACAAGACTTCATGCCGCTGCTGGCCCAGGTGCGTGACGAAGTGGCTGTGATGCGCCCGCCCGCCTTCAACCGCATGGCCCACACCTTCAGCCACATCTTTGCAGGCGGTTACGCCGCCGGCTATTACAGCTACAAGTGGGCCGAAGTGCTGAGCGCCGATGCTTATGCGGCATTTGAAGAAACCGCCGCAGCCGATGGCACGCCAAGCGTTGAAACCGGACGCCTGTACCGCCAGGCCATTTTGGAAGCTGGAGGCAGCCGCCCGGCGCTGGAATCGTTCAAAGCCTTCCGCGGACGCGAGCCAAGCCTGGACGCCTTGCTGCGACATCAAGGCATGGTGGCCGCATGAAAACGCGGCCCCTGCTCAACTCTTCAACTTGTCGAATTGACATACCATCATGCTGGCCCGTGAGCGTTAATGCCGCGCCGTCAAGCGCTGAGCCCAATAACCCTTTGGTCTAGACACCATCTTTTTGAATACACAATAGCGCTTATCAAAATTTCAGGAATCACATCATGTTCAAAATCAAACAAGTCATCGCCTTGGCATTGGCTGCCTGTGTTGTGGGTGCGCATGCGGCTGACACCAGCCCATCAGAGCCCGGGTCATCTTGGCAAAGTCAAGCCCAAAAAGAAATCAAGGCCAACAATTATTCAGGGGCAATCAGCACGCTGGAGGAGGCCAACCAAAGTAACTCAGCCGATTGGAACAACCTGCTGGGCTATGCGCAACGGAAAAAATCCCCACCATATTTG
>CAJBLW010000454.1 GCA_903953985.1 uncultured Burkholderiales bacterium | reverse complement strand
GCCATTGAGATCGACTTGTTCTTAACGCCTCCTATTCAAAAACTTCCATCAACCATGAAAACACCCCTAAATTCCAACCCTGTTGTTGTCGTTACCGGAGGTGCTCGCGGCATTGGTTTGGAAATCTGCAACACCTTCCTCAAAAGAGGCTACCGAGTGGCGGCTCTGGACATAGAAAGGGAAACGCTGGCCAAAACAGAAGCCCATTTCAACACCTCGGATTTTCTGGCGATTCACTGTGATGTATCCAAGCCCGTTCAAGTGTCTCGCTCTGTCAGTCGAATCGAGAAAAAATTCGGCCGCATCGATTCACTCGTCAACAACGCGGGCGTCGCCATTTTTAAACCAATACTGGAAGTGACTTGGCAGGATTGGCGATACGTCATGGACACCAATTTGGACGGTGCCTTTTGGTGCACACAGGCATGCGCCAAAGTCATGCTCAAAAGCGGGGGTGGCAGTGTCGTCAACATCGCCTCAATCTCGGGCCTGCGGGCCAGCACCCTGCGGGTGGCCTACGGCACCAGCAAAGCGGCCATCATCCACCTGACCAAACAGCAAGCGGCAGAATTGGGAGATGCAGGCATTCGCGTGAACTGTGTCGCACCTGGGCCTGTGGCCACCGAAATGGCCAAGTTGGTTCACAGCAAGGCCATCATCAAAGACTATCACGACACGATCCCCATGAACCGCTATGGCAGCACAGAGGAGATAGCCAACGCAGTGGCCTTTCTGTGCAGCCGTGAAGCCAGTTACATCAACGGCCAAACCATCGCGGTAGACGGTGGATTTGATGCCTCGGGTGTCGGCCTGCCCACTTTACGCAAAAGTCGGCAAAGCGCATCACCTCGAAAAATCAACAAAATTTAAGCATGCTGTAACCCCCGGCTTCAATTTGATCAGCCACCTTGCTTCATCAATGTATTTTTGGGGTCTAAGGCCTCCAGCAACAGCTGCTCATAGAAGCTTTGAGCCGCTGCAGAAAGACTGTGGTTTTTCCTTTTGACCAGGTAGATCGGCCTAACGGCTTTTTTGTCCTTAATTCGGACAGCGACCACCCCCGTTCGGATGCACAAAGTCAAGGCAAATTGGGGAACGATGCTGAGGCCAAAGTCGTGCGCGACCAATCCCCCCAGAGTGCCAAGTTGGCTGACCTCCAAGCCCGTATCCACAACCCCTGCGCTGCCAAGAAAAGGTTGCACATGCTGCCAGACACTCCCACTGCGAATGGTGTGAATGAAAGGCTGCTTCTTGAGTTCTTTCAAAGATATTTCTGCTTCACTGGCGAATGGGTGACTGCTGTGGCAAATCAAAAACATGGGTTCATTGAACAAAATTCGCGAGTCCAACTCCAATGGGTTTCCCGGTTGCGCATTGATGGCAATGTCAGCTTGACCTTGCGTGATCAAATCCAGGCACCGATCCGAAACGACGTCCGACAACCTGAGTTCAATACCAGGAAACCTTGACTTAAAAGCAGCCATCCGCTCAGGCAACCAATTTGAAGCGATGGAAGGAGGCGCCGCCAAGCTGACTCGTCCCGTTTTTTTTTGTAGCCGATCACTGATGTCGTCTAAGGTTGTTCGTATTTCGGCGGCAATCCGGTTTGCGCCCAAAGAAAAAATTTCCCCTTCGGGCGTTAAAAATACGTTCCTCGTATCGCGGTCAAAAAGTTTGATGCCCAATTGCGCCTCCAAGCGACTGATGGACTGGCTGAGGGCCGAGGGAGAGACATGACAGCGCTGGGCCGCCAAACCGAAATGCCGGGTTTCTTCAAGCGCTAAAAAGGCATCAATCAATCGACCCGATATTTTCATAAGATGAGCTTAACAATGGTTCAGTTAATTTAATTTTACAAACCAATTGAAGAGTCGCAAAATGCACCGAGTGTTTTCAACACAACAGGACTTCAGATGCAAACATTGGCTGTGGGCTGCGGTGCAGGTTTTTCAGGGGATCGTGTAGATGCCGCCCTTCCGGTGGTCAAGACGCTGATCGCCCGAGGAGGCCCTGCCGCCTTGATGTTTGAAAATTTGGCAGAAAGAACTCTGGCCCATCAGCAACTCATTCGCCGGGCCAATCCAAGCCTTGGCTATGAGCCCTTGCTGGAATTGGAGCTTGGCCCCATCTTGGCCGATTGTTTAGCGCACAGGATTCCCATCATTGGCAACTTCGGCGCAGCCAACCCACAGGGTGCGGCCTTATGCATATTGAAATTGGCCGAAAAACTGGGCTTGCCAAAACCTCGGATCGCTGTGGTTTTGGGCGATGACTTATCCACCCAGCAGGGCCGCACCCTTGTCAAACAGCATTTGCAAGGCACGTTTGACGAAGCTCGTTTTGTGTGCGCCAACGCCTATTTGGGTGCATTTGAGATCGCAAAAGCCCTTCAGCAAGGCGCCCAAGTCGTGGTGACCGGTCGAGTGGCCGATCCATCCTTGTTACTGGGGCCCGCCATCGCCCACTACCAGTGGAGTGCGACAGATTGGGACAAACTGGCGGGGGCCACCATGGCTGGGCATCTGCTGGAGTGCGGGGCACAAGTCTCTGGCGGCTACTTTGCCGATCCAGGCAAAAAAGAAGTCCCCGGTCTTGAGGATGTAGGGTTTCCTATTGCAGAAATTTTTGAGGATGGCTCTTGTGTGATCAGCAAGGCTGATCACACGGGCGGTTTGGTCGACTGCCGAACCGTGAAAGAACAACTGCTTTATGAAATGCATGACCCTGCCGCCTACATCACCCCCGATGTGGTGGCCGACATCACCCAAGCCACAGTGGAACAAATAGGGCTGGACCGTGTTCGTCTCTCGGGAGTCAAGGGACACGCCCGAACCAGCACTCTGAAAGTACTGGCCTATTTTGATGGCGGTTGGTTTGGAGAAGGTGAAATTTCATACGCAGGTCCCAATGCCGAAGCAAGGGCTCGGCTGGCCATGCAAGTCATGCAAAAACGCATGGGGCGTCACATGCCACTTCGGTTTGACCTCATTGGCCTGACGAGCATTCTGGGTGATGATGGTGGCAGTATGTTGGCCAACACACCCGTGACGCGCGCAAGCGATGTTCGTTTGCGGGTTGCCGCCAAGCACGAATCATTGGCCATCATTGAATTGCTATTGCAAGAACTGACCGCTCTTTGGACAGGAGGCCCTGCTGGCGGTGGTGGAGTGCGTGTTGCCAAACGCCAAAGACTGTCTAACTTGGCATGTCTGATTCCGCGCGACAAGATTCCTGCAACCGTCCATTTTGTTTGAATTTTTTTCAGCACTGCCCCATGAACAACATTCTGCTTTACGAGCTTGCACACGCCCGAACGGGTGACAAAGGCAACCATGCCAACATCAGTCTGATTGCCTACAAGCCAGAAGACTTTGCTTTGCTGGTCGATCAGGTCACGCCTGAAAGGGTAGCCGTTCATTTTGGCGCTCGCCGCCCCAGTGAAGTGCGCCGCTACCTTTTGCCCAACTTGGGGGCCATGAATTTTGTCATGGACAACGTACTGGATGGGGGCGTCAATGACTCACTCAACCTCGACATGCATGGCAAATCTTTGTCTTTCCATTTGCTGACCCTCCCTGTTCAAAGACCTTGAGATCAATTTTTTTATATAACCATCAGGAGACAACGTGAAAACACGCATTTTTTTAAAAAGCTTTGCCATTGGCTTGGCCCTGCTCGGATGGTCCGTTTCGAGCTGGTCTCAGGCCTACCCTTCGAAACCCGTCAAATTTGTCGTGCCCTTTCCAGCAGGTAGCGCCACTGACCAAGCGGCCAGACTGATGGCTCAGCAAATGCAAACATTAATGGGCCAAACTTTTTTAGTGGAAAACAAGCCGGGTGCAGGTGGCTCGATTGCGGCCATGGATGTCATCCGATCTGCGCCCGATGGCCACACCCTTTTGTTTTCCTCCAATTCTGCTGCTGCCTCCAACGTGGCTTTGCTCAAAAGCATCCCCTACGATCCACTCAAGGACTTCACACCGGTCGCTGCCGTGGGTGAAAATATGCTGGTTTTGATGGTGAAAACAGATCATCCTGCCAAGAATATTCAGGAATTCATCAACTACGCCAAGCAGCGCCCTGGCAAAGTCAACGCAGGCTATGGCTCTTCCAGTTCACAAGTGAGCATTGCGGTGCTGAATAAGTTGGGCAATATTGACACCATGGGCGTTGCCTACAAAGGCATTCCCCTGGCCATGAACGACGTGATGGCAGGTGTAGTGGACTTCACGTTTGTCGACTTGGGAAACTCAATGGCTCAAGCCAAAGGGGGCAAGTTGCGCCCCTTAGGCATCACAGCCAACAAACGCTCGTCGCTGGTACCCGACTGGCCGTCGTTGGCCGAGACCATGCCGGGCTTTGACATCACCGCCTGGTTTGCCTTGGTGGGCCCAGCCGGTATGCCCAAAGACGTGGTGGACAAACTCAATGCAAGCATGGGTCAAGCCTTGAAGTCTAAGGATGCGCAGGAAAAATTGGCTGGTATTGGCATACAGCCCGTGGTCATGACCCCCGACCAACTGAAAACCTTCATGGCCAGCGAAGTCAGCAAATGGGTTCGCTTGGTCAAAGAAGCCAATATCCAACCTGAGTGACCGCATGAATACCCCAAAAAACATCCTCATCACGGGTGCCAGTCGAGGCATTGGTCAGGCGATTGCACGCCAAGCGGCGCAGCAGGGCTGGTCGATTGGACTCAATTACAACCAAAGTCAAAGCGAAGCCTTGGGCCTGGCCGAAGAGTTGCGGCAAACAGGCACCAAAGTCGTTTGTTTGCAAGCCGATGTCAGCCAACAATCGGAAGTGCAGCGCATGTTTCGTGAGTTCGATGAGGCTTTAGGTCCTTTGCACGCGCTCATCAACAATGCTGGGATTCTGGCGAGCTTTTTGATCACGGAAGTGGACGAAACAAAGCTCAATCGTCTTTATGGTGCCAATGTATTCAGCGCTTATTACTGTGCGCGTGAAGCGGTGCTTCGCATGTCTACCGCACATGGTGGCTCGGGTGGTGCGATTGTCAACATGTCGTCGGTCGCATCACGCCTTGGCGGCTTGTCCGGCGGCAGCGCCTACGCAGGCTCAAAAGGGGCGCTGGACAGTTTCAATCTGGCTTTGGCCAAAGAAGTGGGCGCCCAAGGTGTTCGGGTCAATGCGATCCGACCCGGCCTCATTGCCACTGACATCCACAACGTTCATGGCGGCATTGATCAGATGAAAATCATGGCGAAAACTGCCGTCCCCCTGGGGCGTTCCGGTACGGCAGAGGAAGTTGCCAAGGTGGCCATGTGGCTTGCGGGACCTGAAGCCAGTTACGTTCACGGCAGTATCGTGGATGTTGCAGGTGGTCGATAAGAAGACGTTAACTCACCGGACAATCGGCGCAATGCTACTGAACTGGTCTGTCCACAATCTCAAACCTGGTTGGTCATAAGGCTCGTTTCCGAGCAAACGACCCTGTTCGTCCCGCACTTCACGATTGACCGATGGGTACGCCTTCAGGTAAGCCTGGTCCTGAGTCATGATGAAGTGCAAATTCCTTCTCACATTGCGCACCTCATCCACTGCTTGGTATTTGTGCCGGTAGGTCATACCCGAAACCTCGGCTTGGGCTTTCACAATCGGGTAAAGATTCAAATAGGCATTGGTGATGTTGATTGCAATGTGACCATCGGGCTTCAGGTGGTTTCGATAAATCCCAAACGCCTCACGGGTCAACAAATGGATGGGCACCGATCCACCTGTGAAGGCGTCCAGCACAATCACGTCGTACAACTTGTCTTTGGGCAATTGCTCCATGCGCAACCTGGCATCACCCAACAAAATATTCTGCTCACCCGCTTTGCAGGTGGACAAGTTGTCAAACCACTCCTGTGCAAACCGCACGGCCGCGGGATTGATTTCATAAAAGTCATAGGCATCGGTTTGGCGTGCGTAGTTGGCCAAGGTGCCTGCACCCAAACCAATCAAGGCAACGGAGAGCGAAGGCTTTTGTTGCATGGCCCATTGCAATGTCTCCCCGATACCGCTGTCTCGGGCATAGTACGTGGTCGGCACATGACGGAGCGCGTCAGATAGAAACTGCTGACCATGGGTCACATTGCCACTGAAAAACACTCGGTCATCGCGCTCAGGCTCCGAGACATAGCGTCGCTCCTTGACGGACACGGTGCCATAAAAATTTCGGACTTGATCAAGCACAACTTCAGTACGGTCGTCCTTGCGGACCTCGCGCCAAGACCACGGGTTTTGCATGGCATACAACAAAGCCACCATGACCACTGCCGTCAAGGCACCCGCGGCATGACGCACACGACCACGGGATTGATCCTCAACGCGAAACAAGACATGGCAAGCCAACAAGGCCACCAGGACCAAGGCCATCAACCACTCAAGGTAATCGTCAAAGAATTGGGTGGCCACCAGGGTCACAAACAAGCCCCCGAACGCCCCCCCAATCGACATGCACAGGTAAAACTCGGTCAAGCGACGCGTATTCACCGGCCTGCGGCGGTACAGTTCGCCGTGGCACAGCATGCACACCACAAACAACAAAGCGTAATGCGACCAACGCACTTCATTGACGCCATAGTCCCAATCGATACCGAGCCAACGCGGTATGTCGCTCAATCCTGATGCGGCCAACAACAAAATCAGCGTGAGCAATGCAAACAACTTGGGGCGGTACCAACGGGGGTGGTCAAAAGTCAAGATGAAAGTGACCAAATACAAACCCAGTGTCGATACCCACAGCCTTGGCTCTGGCGCCACGTCGTGGCTGATCTGATCGGTCGTTGCAATGAAAACCAATGAGGCCAAGGCCGGCAAAGCCACCCAAGACAGGCGCTGGACCCACGAAGGCTTCAGTGCGCTGGCCGCTTGCCTTGGCAGGGCCTCGGCATTATCGAAATGGGCTGCGCCGGCGGGCGTCTTGTTTTGCCATGCACCCAAAGCCACCGGCAAACACAGCAAGGCAAACACCCAAAAGCCAGCTGTCCAAAGTCGCCCCATTTCCTGCTGCTCCAGCCAAGGCTCCAGCACATATGGAAAAGACAAAAGTGCCAAGAACGAACCCACATTGGACAAAGCATACAAACGGAACACCGATGAGGCGTGGGCCGTGCTGGTGAACCAGTGCTGAACCAAAGGCCCGGTGGTCGCCAAACAAAAATACGGCAAGCCCACACTGACCCCCAAAATTAGCAACACCTGAAAAACCGGCGAGTCAGGTGATTCCGGCCGAAGCTCCGACCCGGGCAGCACTTTAGAAGCCAACAAGGCCGCCAGTACCAACAAGACCACATGAATACGCGCCTGGGTTTTCCGGGAGGGCAAGGCCGCCAAAGCATGGGCATACAGGTAGCCCAAGCACAAAAGGGTTTGAAAAAACAGCATGGCCGTGGTCCAAACTGCGGGACTGCCACCAAACCACGGCAGGATTTGTTTGCTGAGCAGGGGCTGAACCTGAAACAACAAAAAAGCGCTGGTGAATATCGTCAGCGCAAATGGCAAGAAACTCCACGGATTGGGGGATTTGCTGGGCAGGGGATGGGTCATGATCACGCGTTGACTGGCCATAAATCCAGCACTTTCATTTTGATGAACAAGACAATGCTTTGCCGTTCATGCAAACAGCGCGTTCTCTTGTCCACTCTTTAAATGGGCCCGATTCTACAAGCGTCAATTTGAATCAAGACCCTAGGGTGCTTTGGGTTGAATCTATTTCTCAGGAAAACAATAGGGAATTTGACGATGGATGCGTAGAGCGTTTCATGTTGTTGCGTTAGCATTTATTCAAAATTCACCAAGCCCAACTGCACCGAACCATAGACCATGGCGATCAAATTAAGGGTAACTACCCATAAAAACCAAAATCAAGACCCATTAAAAAAACTAATTCAAAAAAATTAATCTTGTGTCCAGACCAATGAGCTGCAAGTGCTCAGATTTTCAAAGCCAGGCCCAACACATCTCATAGGAGTTGATTATGAAGTTATTCAGTGTTTTGTTACCCATCCTGCTGTCAAGCTGGTTAAATATGGCCTGCTCAAACACCATCACTGTCCCTGCCACCAACGCGGCCAGCCCCCAAACCGCCACAACAAGTTACGAGCCCGTGCGCGGCCAAGCCGGCAAAGATGTGATCTGGATCCCCACCCCAGAAGGGCTGATTGACAAAATGCTCACAGCCGCCAAGGTGACCGATCAAGACAGGTTGTTTGATTTGGGTGCGGGGGACGGCATCATCGCCATCACGGCAGCGCGCAAATACGGTGCGCGATCGGTGGGCATCGAGTACAACCCCGACATGGCCCAATTTGCCCGGCGCAAAGTGGCCGAAGCGGGCATGACCGACAAAGTGCAGATCATCACAGGGGACATTTTCCAAGAAGACTTCAGCTCTGCCACTGTGGTCACTCTCTACCTGATGCCTCATCTGAACTTGAAGCTCCGTCCCATTTTGCTCAAAATGAAGCCCGGCACGCGGGTGGTCTCGCATGCCTTCAACATGGGTGACTGGGGGCCTGACGAAACCATGTCGGACCAATTCGCACAGGGCTATTTCTGGGTGGTCCCCGCGCAAATTGAGGGCGACTGGGTGATGACCGGATTGGATGGCGGTCCCACACGCTTGAACATGAGTCAATCTTTTCAAAACATTGGCGGAATCCTCACCCGCGGCGGCCAAACCCAAGCCCTGATGGGCGCCAAATTGCGTGGCGACGAGGTCAAGTTTCAATTCACCACCCCGGACCGGAAGGTGCACGCCTTCTCTGGCCGTGTGGAAGATCGCCGCATCACGGGCACGGTTGTCTCTGATTACATGCAAACGCCCGTCGAAATCACCCGACCTTGAAATGCATTTGAAAAACACCAACGAGTTGGACGATCCTGATGAAACCCGATAGTGCCGCACCGGCCACTATGCTCCGCGTGCTGCACCCCTTTTCAGCCGTGGCGCTGATTGTGGGCATCGTGATTGGAGCCGGCATTTTTAAAACTCCCTCATTGGTTGCTGGCATCAGCGGCGATGCTGGCTGGGCGCTGGTTTTGTGGATGGTAGGCGCCCTGATCTCCATCGCGGGCGCGCTTTGCTACGCAGAACTTTGCACGGCCTATCCCAATGCCGGGGGTGATTACCACTTTTTGCACCGGGCGTTTGGGCGCAACATTTCTTTCATTTATGGGTGGTCGCGCGCCACGAT
>CAJBLW010000453.1 GCA_903953985.1 uncultured Burkholderiales bacterium | reverse complement strand
CCGAAGGTATTGAAGGCCGCGTTCCCTACAAAGGCTCGGTTGTATCCATCATTTACCAAATGGCCGGCGGCTTGCGCGCCAGCATGGGGTATTGCGGATGCGCCACGATTGAGGCCATGCACAACGACTCGCAGTTTGTGGAAATCACCGCTGCCGGCATTCGTGAAAGCCATGTGCACGACGTTCAGATCACCAAGGAAGCCCCGAACTACCGGGCTGAGTAAAATCAGAACTTGATCACCAAGGCGTCTGCACCCCAGACGCCTTTTCATTTCTCAAAGAACGACGCCTGCCATGCAGCACTCCAAAATCCTGATCCTCGACTTCGGCTCGCAAGTCACCCAACTGATTGCCCGCCGCGTGCGCGAAGCGCATGTGTTTTGCGAAGTGCATCCTTGTGATGTGAGCAGCGACTGGGTGCGTGAGTACGCCAAAGATGGCAACCTCAAAGGCATCATCCTGTCCGGCTCACACGCCAGCGTGTATGAAGTCGATGACCGCGCGCCAGACGCCGTTTTTGAGTTGGGTATTCCGGTGCTGGGCATTTGCTACGGCATGCAAACCATGGCCGAGCAGCTGGGCGGCAAGGTCGAGGCGGGCACCACCCGCGAGTTTGGCTATGCCGAAGTGCGGGCGCACGGCCACACCGAACTGCTCAAGGGCATCGAAGACTTCGCCACGCCCGAAGGCCACGGCATGCTCAAGGTCTGGATGAGCCACGGCGACAAAGTCACGGCCATGCCCCCGGGTTTCAAGGTCATGGCCTCGACCCCTGCTTGCCCAATCGCCGGCATGGCCGATGAATCGCGCCATTTTTACGCGGTTCAGTTCCATCCCGAAGTCACGCACACCGTGCAGGGCCAGGCGCTGCTCAACCGCTTTGTGCTCGACATTTGCCAAGCCCGTCCGGACTGGATCATGGGCGATTACATCGAAGAAGCTGTCGCCAAGATCCGCGAGCAGGTTGGTGACGAAGAAGTCATCCTCGGCTTGTCGGGCGGTGTGGACTCCTCCGTTGCCGCCGCACTGATCCACCGTGCTATCGGTGACAAACTCACTTGTGTGTTTGTAGACCACGGCCTGCTGCGCCTGAATGAAGGCGATATGGTCATGGAGATGTTCGTCGGCAAGCTGCATGCCAAAGTCATTCGCGTCGATGCCAGCGATTTGTTCCTGGGCAAACTAACCGGCGTGAGCGAGCCCGAAGCCAAGCGCAAGATCATTGGTGGTTTGTTTGTCGATGTGTTCAAGGAACAGGCCGCCAAACTCAAGGCGGGAGATGGAGGCCACAAGGGGGCGACCTTTTTGGCCCAAGGCACGATTTACCCCGACGTGATTGAAAGTGGCGGCGCAAAGAGCATAAAGGCCGTCACCATCAAGAGCCACCACAACGTGGGCGGCCTGCCCGAGCAGTTGGGCCTGAAATTGCTGGAGCCTCTGCGCGAACTGTTCAAAGACGAAGTGCGCGAATTGGGCGTGGCGCTGGGCTTGCCCCGCGAGATGGTCTACCGCCACCCCTTCCCTGGCCCAGGCTTGGGCGTTCGTATCTTGGGTGAAGTCAAAAAAGAATACGCAGATCTGCTGCGCCGCGCCGACGCGATCTTCATCGAAGAACTGCGCAACTTCACGGACGAATCGGGCAAGACCTGGTACGACCTGACCAGCCAAGCCTTCACCGTTTTCTTGCCAGTCAAGAGCGTGGGCGTGATGGGCGACGGCCGAACCTACGACTATGTGGTGGCACTG
>CAJBLW010000452.1 GCA_903953985.1 uncultured Burkholderiales bacterium | reverse complement strand
TGATGCGGTGTTCCAGGCCCTTGATTTTGTCTCGCAGCATTTGAGCTTGGCGCTCCTGCAAGCCCACAGTGCGGTGGCTCTGCGGGTGGGTCAGTTGCACAGTGGCCAACAGTGAGGCGTGGCGCTCAAAAAAATCCGGCGTATTGACCAAATAATCGGCGATGTCGTCTTCGGTGATCGGATTCATGGGTTCAGGCGACGTCATGGGGTGCTCCAGAAATTCAAAAGGTCAGAGTGAGTCAGGCACGTTGATGCTGCCCTCAAACACAGAAGTGGCGGGCCCGGTCATCAGGACCGGACTTTCGGGCTGTCCAGCCCATTCAATCGTCAATGGGCCACCGTGGGTTTGTACATCCACACGGGGGTCCAGCCAGCCTTGGCGGATACCCGCAACCACGGCCGCACATGCGCCCGTACCGCACGCCAGGGTTTCCCCCGCGCCTCGCTCGAAAACACGCAATTTGATTTGACTGCGTGAGACGATTTGCATGAAACCCGCATTCACACGTTTGGGGAAAGCCGGGTGATTTTCAATCCGTGGGCCTTGCGCAAGGACCGCAAAAGTGGCCACATCGTCCACGCGTTGCACCGCGTGCGGGTTGCCCATCGAGACAACGCCCACCCGTGCAGTGGAAGGGGCGCTGCCCAGATCACCCAGCGCCAAATCGAACACCGGCCAGCCATTGACCTGGTCGCTGATGAGGCCCACGGGAATGAAAGGCACGCGTTCCCAATCAAAGATCGGGGCGCCCATGTTCACCGTCACGCGGCCATCGGGGTTCATGGTGAGCTCAATCTCGCCTTGCTGCACCTTCACACGAACGGTGCTTTTGTCGGTCAGACCCTTGTCGCGCACATAGCGCACAAAGCAGCGTGCCCCGTTGCCGCAATGCTCCACCTCGCCACCGTCAGCGTTGTGGATCACGTATTCAAAGTCCAGCCCGGGTGCGGGCGATGGTCGAACGCTGAGGATCTGATCGGCCCCCACGCCGAAGTGGCGGTCGGCCAAAAAACGGTACTGGGCCGTGCTCAGGCCCAAACGGCCATGCGTCTCGTCGAGCACGACAAAATCATTGCCAGCCCCTTGCATCTTGGTAAAACGGATGTGCATGTGCGAGATTATCGCCCTTGGATGAAACTCAAGTCGCCTGATAATGGGGCATGGCACGCATATCCCAACTCCTCTACCCCCAACGCGAACCCGCCCCCCTGCGCCCCGCAGCCACCGTGCTGCTCATGCGAGATGGGCCACAAGGTATCGAGGTCTTGATGACCCGTCGCTCGATGACGGCCAGCTTTGCACCCGGAGCCTATGTCTTCCCGGGGGGCGGCATCGACGCCGCCGATGCCCAGGCCCACGGCCTGGCGCAGCGCCGCCCCAAACAACGCGACTTGCACCTGACGCAAGCGATTGCCGCCATCCGCGAGAGCTTTGAAGAGCTGGGCATTTTGTTTGCCCGCCATGCCCAAGGGCGCTGGGCTGACAACGCTGACATTGCCCAGATCGACCGAAAAGCCCCTTTTGCCGCCCAATGCCAGGCCCAGGGGCTGACCCTGGCCGCCGATCAGGTGTTCGTACTGGCCCCCTGGATCACCGACCGCGACCTGCCGCGCCGCTTTGATGTGCCTTTTCTGGTGGCCCGCATGCCCGAAGGCCAAACTCCGGTGGCCGAC